>JASLKI010000347.1 GCA_030747575.1 Verrucomicrobiota bacterium
CGCACCCCATGGTTGTCATGATTATGCGTGGTGATGGCCGGCCATTTGCGCTCGGCTTTCGCGTTGCGCAGCTGCGGCATTAGGCTGTGCCCTTCGAGTTTCTTGTTCTCAGGCAATTTTAGGAGTTCAGTGAGGGTTGGATAAACATCCAACAACTCAGCCGGTTGGGCACACACCTGGCCCGGCTTCACACCCGGGCCGGCAAACACCAGCGGCACCCGTGTTCCATCATCCCACAACGTGTTTTTTCCGGAGATCGCCTTTTCTCCCAAGTGCCAACCGTGATCAGACCAAAGAACGATCACTGTGTTGTCGTCAAATTCATTTCGCTTGAGCGCTTCGAGCACTCGCCCGACCTGGCTGTCCACAAAACTCGTGCAAGCCAGATAACTGCGGACCAGATTGCGCAACTGATTACTTTCCTCGAGCCACTTATGGCGAACCTCCGGCAGGTACCAGTGAAGGTACCATGAAAAACGCGGTGTGTCGTCGCGGTCACCGCGAAGGATTTCCGGCAATACACTGTCGTCGTCTGGATAAAGGTCGAACCATTTTTGCGTCGCGTAACACGGCACATGGGGAAGGAAAAAGCCGACCGACATGAAGAAAGGCTCTTTCGGCTTTGCATCGAGTTGATCCACCGCCCAGGAGGCCACCTTCCAGTCGCCCTTGTCCTCGTCCTTGTGCGGGAAGGTTCCCCAGTCAACGAGTCGATGATTGCCGAACGGGGTGGTCACCAGCTTCTTCGGCGGGAAAGGCGCTCCACTCGCGCCCGGCCCAAGTACGTCAAATTCCTTTTCCGCCTTCTGCCGACCGTAGCGACCATGAAAAATTTTCCCTGTCGAGTAGGTCGTGTATCCGCCGTGTTGCTTGAGGTATTGCGGTAGTGTGACGAGGTTTTCGAACTCCGGCAGCGTGCGAAACCAAGGCGCTAAGCCGTAGATGCCAGTCGTGCTGGGACGCAACCCGGTCATCAGACTCGTACGCGAAGGATTGCACAGCGGCGACTGGCAATGCGCGTTTGTGAACGCCGTGCCGCTTTTGGCCAAACGATCGATGCTCGGTGTCTTTACCATCGGATGCCCGCCCAGATAGCCGATCCAGTCGTTCTGATCATCGATCGCAATAAAGAGAATGTTCGGCTTTTTATCCGCTGCATGACCTGCAACCGCCAACACCAAAGCCGCCAATAAACCCAGTGAAAAACGCATCGCGAGAGCATGCCCTTGGCCAATCGGCAAGGCAAGGCAAGGCCCCTTAGCCAAGCGGTTACGCCATCAGAGTTGCTTGTTGGGCGGCGGTTATTTCGCGATGCAAAAGAGGTGTTTTTCGCCTCGGATCAGGAGTTGATCCCGGACGGGAACCGTGGTCGCAATGACCCGCTCGCCCATGTTGTTTTCAGCGAGAAATCTGAATCCGGCGGTGATGTCGGCAACCATGATAACGCCGTCCTCACGCGAGGCGTAGAGCTTGCCGTCCGCCACAGTCGGCGACGAGTAGTAGCTGGCGCGGTTCTTCGGAAATTGGCCGGACCAAAGTTTGCTGCCGGTACTGGAATCGAGGCAAGTCACCGAGCCGCGATCGCCAAGGACATAGACTTTCCCATCCTTCACCGCCGGTGTCGGCACGAACGAGCCTGTGCCGGTCAGGGTCCACTTGCGATTGGACTTGGTGATGTTGCCGCTACCGCTCAACTCAATGCCGGCCAAGTGCTTGCCGCGACCGTACGGCACGATCGCCATGTCGCCGGCGAGAACCGACGACGCCACCTGCACCCAGTTGCCGCGCTGGTCGGGGTTGAAGCCTTCGCATGTCCAAAACAGTTTGCCGTCGGTGGCATTGTGAATGGTCAAGCGCTCGGCACCCCAGACAACAATGGCCTCACGGCCCTGATATTGAATGACGTGCGGCGTAGCGTAGCTGTGATCGCACTCAACAGGAGTTTCATAGTTGCGGGACTCCTTCCACGCCAGCTCGCCTGTGCGCTTATCGAATGCAGCCAAGTACGACTCGCCGGAGTGCATCACCGCCAACACCACGTGCTTGACCGTCAGAACCGGTGATGTGCCGATATCCCAGTAAAGCGTGTCCCTTGAGAACCTATCCTGCAGGTTGGTCTTCCACAGCAGTTTGCCCTCCAGTGTGAAGCCGGCGAGATTGCCGCTCTTAAAATAGGCAAATAGCAACTTGCCGTCGGTGATTGCCGAGGGATTGCTGCCTGAACCGTTACGATGTTTGCCGGCGCGCTCGTCGCCGACCTCCGTCTGCCAGCGCTTCTTCCCGTTCCAGTCGTAAGCGATAACGCTGTCCCGCCCGTCGCTAGGGCTGGTGATGATGATCTGGTCCTTCCAAACGATCGGCGTGGAGCAACCCTTGGCCGGCAACTCGGCTTTCCATTTCACCTTTTTTTGATTATCGAACTCCGCGACATAACTACCGCTAGAGGCGGATCCGTTTTCGGTTGCGCCGCGCCAGTTCGGCCAATTCGCCTCCGCGCCCTCGGCCAGGCCGGCCAGCGCCAAACCAGCAACAAATCCGATTGCTTTTAGGTTCAAGTTTTTCATGGTCAAAAATTAATAGTTCGTTTTGGGCTCAGTTCCTGCGAGGTATTGTACGCGGCGGGACACCTCACCTTTGTCGAACTTCAGTTTCACTTTTTCGGGATCGTACTTGTGCCCAATTTGGTCGCGCAGATATACGATCGTGTTGAACGCAATCATGAGTTCCTGCTCTGTCTCGGCAGTATTGACCACCTCATACAATGTCGGCATGGGGTCGATGGCTTTGATGCCACCGAGAAATTCCGCCGCCCGAACACGCACCATCAGATCCTTGTCCTGCAGCAGCGGCGTGGCGACCTTGGCCAAGGCCTTGGCTTGATCGCCAAAGTTGGCGCAGACTTTTAATGCCCAGTAACGGCGAAGATTTCCCTTCGACCGCAGCGCTTGGCCAAGTTTTTTGCGAGCATCCGAAAATGGCACCAAAACCAGGTCGGCGAGATCTGAGAGCCGACTGACTTGCTGCGCATTGTTGCGGCCAAACGCGACGCCATCGCCAAGCGCGTCGGTCACCATTCGGTTCTCGGGGTAAAAACTCAGGTCGTTTATTGATTTCATTTTTACGCGCAACCGCCCGCGCAAATCGGCCAAGCGCTTGGCCTGCTCGGGATTACTGGCGAGGTTGTTGACCTCGTGCGGATCGGCCTCGAGATCGAACAACTGTTCGACCGGTCGCCGCTCGAAGAACTGGCGCTGCACCGCGTTAAGCCGCTTGGCCCGGTACTCGTCCCGCCAGTTGCCGAAGGCCAGTTGCCGGTAGCGGTAGTTGTTTTGCAGGCCGTCGGCATAGTAGCCCTGGTAGTTCCTTATGTACTTCCACTTGCCCTTACGGAAGGTGCGCACCATGTCGAACTTCTCGTCGAACCGATCAGCGTGGCCGAACACTTCGTCGCGGCTGTCCAAGTCGGCTGCGCTAATGCCGTTGCCGAGGAACGCTACCCCATCGAGTTCCTTATGCGGCTGAATGCCGGCCAGATTGAGTACCGTCGGGCCGAAGTCAATGAAGCTCACGAACCCATCCGTGCGACTGCCTCGCTTGTGATCGACGAGTTGTTTGAAATTCTCAGGGATGCGCACAACAAATGGTACGTGCAGGCCACTCTCGTAGGCGTAGCCCTTGCTGCGCGGCAACACTCCGCCGTGGTCGCCAAAATAAAACACGAACGTGTTCTCCAGCAGACCGTCCTCCCTGAGCTGATTGACGATGCGCCCGACATGGCCGTCGATGATGCGCATTCGGTCGTAGTAGCGTGCCATCGTGTAACGCATGATCGGCGTGTCGGGAAAGTACGGCGGCAAATCAACCTCAGTCGGCAGGGTGGTTGTCGGCTTCTCCAGCTGTTTTATTGGAAAGTGGAGCGAGCTTTCGTGCGAGTCAGCGAACGATTGCATGTGGAAGAACGGCATCGACTTGTCAGGTCGATTGCGCCAGGTCGCCTTACGGGACGACATGTCCCATGCCTGCTTCATATCGACCTTGAAGTTGTAGTCGGTCTTCGAGTTGTTCGTGGCATAGTAGCCCTGCTCTCGCAGGACGGTCGACCACGGCTTTACGCCCGGGGGCAAGCTGGCTAATGCCGATTTGCGGTGATACTGAAAACCGACGCGCGGCGCGTGCATCGCCGTGGCGAGCGTCGTCCGTGCAACGGAGCAGACCGGCGCACCGGAGAAGGCATGGTTGAACGTTAGCCCCTCGGCGGCCAATCGCTCGATATTAGGCGTCACACCCAGCTTGTGGCCGTACAACCGCAGGTAGTGAATCGAGTTGTCCTCGGAGACGATAAAGACAAAGTTTGGCCGCTTGGCCTGTTCCGCCGCGTTGGCCAAGCCGGTCAGCAGACAGCCCGCGAGCGTGCAAAGTAGTAATCGTGAAAAGCGCATGGGCAGAGTCAAAGCCAAGCGCTTGGCCAAAGGCAACGCCAAAACACCGGTTTTGGGTTGTCTTTTGCCGCAGCTGCCGGTAGCAATTCCGCCGCAACACGCGATCCAGTTTTACTTAATTTATTGAAATGGCTTACTTTCCGAAAATTAAAAAAATCAAATACGAGGGTCCAGGCAGCAAAAATCCGCTATCCTTCAAGTGGTACGACGAGAACGAAATCGTCGCCGGCAAGACCATGCGGGATCATCTGCGCTTCTCCGTGGTTTACTGGCACACTTTCCGCAATCCGCTGTCCGATCCATTTGGTGTCGGCACGGCGTTCCGCCCCTGGGATGACGGTAGTGAGTCGGTCAAAAACGCTCAAAAACGTGTCAAGGTTGCCTTCGAGTTCATGGAAAAACTCGGCGCGCCATATTACGCTTTCCACGATCGTGACGTCGCGCCGGAGGGCAAAAGTCTTGCCGCTTCCAACAAAAATCTCGACGCCGTGGCCAAGGTTCTCAAGGCCGAGCAGCAGCGCACCGGCATCAAGCTGCTCTGGGGCACCGCCTGCCTCTTCGCCAACCCGCGCTACATGCACGGCGCCGCCACAAGCTGCAACGCCGACGCCTTCGCCTACGCTGCCGCGCAGGTGAAAAAAGCTATCGAGGTCACGCACCAGCTCGGTGGCGAGGGCTACACATTCTGGGGCGGCCGCGAGGGTTACTCGACACTTTGGAACACCGACATCGGCCGCGAGCTGGACCACTTGGGCGCGTTCCTCCACATGGCTGTGGATCACAAAAAGAAAATCGGCTTCAAGGGCCAGTTCTACATCGAGCCCAAGCCGAAGGAGCCGACCAAGCACCAGTACGACTCCGACGCCGCGGCCTGCCTGAACTTCCTCCGGCAGTACAAGTTGACCAGCCACTTCAAGCTCAACCTCGAGACCAACCACGCCACACTGGCCGGGCACGAGATGCACCACGAACTCGAAGTCGCCGTCGCCGCCAACGCGCTTGGAAGCATGGACGCCAACACTGGCGACCCAATGCTCGGCTGGGACACCGACCAGTTCCCCACAAGCGTCTACCTCACAGCTCAGTGCATGCTCTCGCTCCTCAAGATGGGAGGCTTCAAGACCGGCGGCGTGAACTTCGACGCCAAGGTACGGCGAGAGAGCTACGAACCGGTGGATCTCTTCCACGCGCACATCGGCGGCATGGACGCCTTCGCGCGCGGCCTCAAGATCGCGGCCGCCATCCGCGCCGACGGTCGACTGGAGGCATTCGTGAAAAACCGCTACCGCTCATGGGACACCGGCATTGGCAAAAAGATCGAGTCCGGCAAAACCAGCTTCAAGACCCTTGAAACCTACATTTTAAAGAAGGGTGAGGTCACAAAAAACGAGAGCGGCCGCCAAGAATTCCTTGAGAACCTGATCAACGAATTCATTTAAGACCCCCGAAACCAATTACCCAAAAGGCGGCTCATACGAGCTGCCTTTTTTATTGGCCCAGCGAAAACCCGTCGTTGCGGAGAGAGGATTCTGGGTCTAGTTTTCGACCGTAAAGCGTTTTGGTTTTGTTCTGCCTGTTTTCTGGGGCAGAGCTTTTTGGAACAGAGTCGGCAACCTCGCTCGAGATGCGGTTCAAAGCCATCACTAAAACGTTTCGTGCTTCGTTCAAGAAATGCATTGCAAATAATAAACGATTATGACGAGCTTTGGGAACCAATGAAACCACTACTTTTATTCACGATAGTAATAATTGAGTCTTTGGCCCTGACGCAGCCGAGGGGGGACGAAGCGGCTGATACAGGCGTACATCTGTTTATTCTTTCAGGGCAATCGAACATGCAGGGACACCGCCCTCAGGAAGCGTTTACACCGGCGGTGAAAGAGGCCTTTGGAGAAGACAATGTAATCGTAATACAGGATGCTTTGGGTGGCCAACCCATCCAACGCTGGTGGAAGGACTGGAAATCACCTGAGGGAAAAAAACCTGAGAACACAGGAGATCTCTATGACCGGCTCATGGGGAAGGTAATGCCTGAAATCAAGGGGCAGACTCTGAATTCAGTCACCTTCATCTGGATGCAGGGTGAAAGAGACGCCAAGATGCAATGGGGTGAAGTATACGAAGTCAGCCTAAATGGGCTTTACGATCAGCTCTGCAAGGATCTTGGCCGCAGCGATATAAACTTCGTGATTGGGCGCCTCAGTGACTTCGATCTAAAGAACCAGAGATATTCCCACTGGACGATGGTTCGTAAGATTCAAGTGAAATTAGGTGAATCAGGCCCCAGATTTAGCTGGGTGAATACCGATGATCTCAATGATGGGGTCAATCGAAAGGGCAAAAAGATCCAGAACGACCTGCATTACTCGGCCGAGGGCTACAAGACGCTGGGCAAACGCTTTGCTGAAAGCGCTCTTAAGTTGATCAAGCAAAATCCTAAATCGAGATAACGGATTTAAAAGCGATCAAATGACGAAAATGACACTGAACAAAACCAATTGCACCACGATCGCAACGTTAGGCCTGATTGCCGCAACGCTTCCCCTTGGCCAAGCGCATGCGAATCAATTTGAGGAAACCAAGTCGAGCAATTGGCATCACTGGCGCGGGCCGGATGACAACGGCGTCTCCACCACGGCCAAGCCTCCCGTCCAATGGAGCCCAACCAACAACATCCAGTGGAAGGTGCCGGTCGAGGGCAACGGCAGTTCCACCCCGATCATCTGGGGCAACAAACTGTTCGTTCTCAGTGCGATCAACACCGGCGAAGTGGACCCATCCCTGCCCAAGCCGGAGGATCAGCCCAAACGCGTCTTCGGCATCACCCACCCCAATACCTCCTATGAATTTGTCGTCCTTTGCATCGATCGCAACACCGGCAAAGTCTTGTGGCGTGAGACCGCAACCAAACTGATCCCCCACGAAGGTGCGCACCGTGACAACAACTTCGCTTCCGCCTCGCCCACCACCGACGGCAAGCGGCTATATTGCTGGTTCGGCTCCGCTGGCCTCTTTTGCTATGACCTAGATGGGAATAAACTTTGGGAGCGCAACCTCGGAAAAATCAAAATGGGTGCAAGCCTCGGCGAAGGCTGCTCGCCGGTGGTACACGAGGGCAAAATTGTCATCGTCCGCGATCACTCCCGGCAATCCTCCATCGAAGTTCTCAACGCCAAAAACGGCAAGTTGCTCTGGATGGTTGAACGCCACGAAAAAAACGCATGGGCCACGCCGGCCATCGTTTCGCACAGCGGAAAAACACAAGTCATCACCACCGCTTCCGGCAAAGTTCGCAGCTACGACCTGAACTCCGGCAAGGTGATCTGGAAATGCGCCGGCCTCACCGGGAACGCCATTCCGTGCCCGGTCGTCGAAGACGACACCGTTTACTGCATGACTGGCTACAAAGGCTACTCCTTGATGGCCATCCCGCTGAATGCCAAGGGAGATATCACCGGTTCCGATAAAATCCTCTGGACCAAGCGCCGCGGCACTCCGTACGTCCCTTCCCCGATCCTGTACGATGGTCTGCTCTACTTCACCCAATCCAACCAGGCGCTTCTCTCCTGCGTAAACGCCAAGAGCGGTAAAACCTACATCGACCGCACACGCCTCAAAGGCCTCACAAACATTTATGCGTCGCCCGTCGGGGCGGATGGCCGAATCTATCTGAACGATCGCAGCGGCGTGACCCTCGTCCTCAAACGCTCGCGCGAACTCAAAGTCATCGCCAAAAACGAACTCGGCGAACAAATCGTTTCTTCATCCACACTGGCAGGCAACCAGCTATTCATCCGGGGCCGCCGTTTCCTCTATTGCATCAGCGAGAAAAAGTAGGGCGCTATCCGCGCTATTCCATTGCCGCCAGTGCGTTGGCGAAAGCTTTGCCAATTTGAGCTAGGATTTTGGCGGAGCCGAGGTAGTGGTAGGCGGCGTTGGAGGTGCCGACTTCCAAAATCTTGAGTTCGCGTTCGGTGAAGAGTTTGCCGGTGTAATTCGCAACGGCTTTGTCGCGCTGCTCACGGGTGAGGGTTTGGTCCTTGGACAACTCGCGCTGCTTGGTCTTGACCTTGCCATTGCGATTGACCAACTCGGAGAGCTGAAGGTCCCAGTAGTTTTCCGTGAACACGGCAGTGACGTTGCCTTTGAATTCCGGCAGCTTGGTGGGCGCAGCCATGGCTTTGCGGAATTCGCCGTGGATGCCGGCGTAGCGTTTTTGGTCCGGGCCATACTTGGCAATCGGTCCGCCCGCGCCCATCACGCCGATGACGAACGGCAGCTTTGGTGCTTTCAAATCCCGGCGCACGTCGCGAATAAAATGCGCGAGGTTTTTGCTGTAGGCATCGTAACTCCCCGGCTGGCCGCGCGTGGGATAAGTGCTGCCGTCTACCATGTCATTCCATCCCTGAAACCACACGAAACCCGCCAACTCGTAGCCCGCCTTCGCGTCGTAATCGGGATACACGCGCCGGATGTCGGCTAGCACTTTGTGGATGTGCTCCAACATCAGGCGGTAGTAAACTCCCGTGCGCTCGGTCTGCTCCTTGCGCACCTCGGCCACGTCCTTGCCGCGCTTTTTAAAATTCTCCAGTTGTTGCTGGTTAAATTCATACGGTCCGGCGCTCGGCGGACGAAAATCTGTGTTCAGTGATTTGCCGCCCCACGAGGTCTTGACTAACAGGATCGGTTCGCCGACGTGGTTCTGCATCGTGATGCCAAACGTCAGCTCCGGCCCGATCTTTGGCCCGCGCCCGCCGGCTCCGTAGCCCACGGTCAGCCGCCCATGTTTCTCACCCGATTCCAGCGAGGGTTCGATGGATGAAATCCAAACATTTTCCTGCACCTTCGCCGTGCCGTCGGGATTGCGGATCGCCTTGAGCAACGGTGCCGTTTTCGGGTCCATGCCCAAATGCTCCAGCGTGCGCTCGGCCGCGTGGCCCTGCATGTTGGACTGCCCCACGAGCAGATAGATTTTCAGTGGCTTGGTCGCAGCGTGAATGGACAGTGAGGTGAAGATCAGAATTGAAATTAGAATTCTCATGGCTTTCGAGGCGGCATCTTGACGTTTGTGATCACGAAGTCCACCAAGTTTTGGCTTTGGAACCAGCCGGGCCACATGTTGTGGCCTTGACCCTTGACGATCTCTAGCGTCATGAAGCCACCCAGCTTGTCGTAGCGTTCCTTGATGAGGGCGGAATTTTTGTCCAAGGGAACGGCGCCGTCCTTGTCGCCGTGAACATGGAAGATGGGTACCTTCGCCTTAGCCAAAGGAGCCAGTCGATCAATGGGGTTGTGTTTGGATAGTTCAGCCTCAAGTTGCTCGGCGGTTAAACCATAAGCCCCGCAAGCACGCTTAAGACCGGGATAGCTGACAATGTTGCAGACCGGGTAAATGCCGGTGATACAGCGAACCTTTTCGGGATTTTCCACCGCCCAGCAATACAGCATGAGACCGCCCCGGCTCCGGCCCAAGAGACAGGCCTCTTTGGCAAGGCCCCGTTTCTTGATCAGGTACTCATGCAACGCGGTGTACACCGCCCGACCCTTTGGGCTGCCATAGGATTCCCCCACATCCACACCGGCAATGGCGATGCCCGCCTTAAGAAACCGCTCGAACATCCATTTCTCTGAATTTGACGGCAACCCACGCAGGGTTGGCGCGTACCAAACCCACGGGATCGGGTTACCAGTCTTGGGTTTTTCGGGCAGAATCAGGAACGCAGTACGCTCCTGAATGAGGAACACTTCACCCTTGAGAGGCAGTCGCTTTTCAGCCGCTTGAAGCGGCATGACTACCGCAAAATAAAACACGGTCAATAAGCTGAATGATCTTTTCATCGGGACGAGCATCAGTTTAACCCCGCCGCCGCAAGGGCCAAACCTGCGGCGGTCACGCCTTTGATGAGATCGCGACGACTCACGTTACTCTTGTTTTCGTTTGATTCGTTCCTTCTATTTTTTTTGTTCATAACGGTAGTTCTATTTTGCCTGTGACAAGTAGGAAATCAGGTCGGCGAGCTCTATCGTCGAGAAGCCTCGTTTGGTTGTTGCTGAAGTAAAGTTCATAAAATCAGTTGTCGTCAGGAATCTTTCATAATAGGTGAGAGGTTGAAGCTCACGGTTGTTTCTTCGGCGCCACCTTGAAGTGATGCAGGACGTTTCGGACCAGCTTTCCCAAGGATACGTCGTGATACATGGCCCAGGCGGTTGCGATCGATCCGGTATGAAAAACCCGCCCGCCCTGAGGTCGTTCCCAATAGATAATCTCCGCAATCGTCTGCTCACCCCCAACCCGCTGCTTGTGGGCGTCAGCATTGAAATCAAGGATGTTTCGCTTGTCGTGGCTACTGGCGATCGTGAGCATGCCCTTGGGTTCTACCAGCCCTTTCAGCGCCGGGTTCTTGGTCGCCCTCAGCAGCGTCGAGAGTCGTACGTCGTACTCGTGACCGACTGCACC
>JASLKI010000348.1 GCA_030747575.1 Verrucomicrobiota bacterium
CGTGAGTCGGGCAAGATGCCGTCTTTCGCCGCTTGTGCAATATTTTGGATGTAACCGGCCTTTTGGTTGGACAGCCCAACGCCGCGCAGTTGCTCGAACGGCTCCCTCAACACCCTCTCCGGCTCGGGAAATTTTCTGCCAGGGAACAGCTCGAGGAAACGGCCAAAGATGATCGCCGCCACTTTGCCGGTGAGTTGCTGGTACACGATCGAACGAACGAGTGACGCATAAATTGTACGACTTTTGTCCACTACCAAGTCGCAGGCACCGATATGTCGAATGACTCTGGCAAGGTCGGGGTCGACTTTTTTGATATGCCGAATGGCTTTCGCTGCGTCCACGACCAAGCGCTCGTCAGTGACCCTGAGCATCGACCGGCAGCTTGAAGTAATCGCCACGAAGCCAGTCAGCGATCAGGCCGATTTCTTTATCGGTGAGGATTTTCTTCACGCCGAACGCGGGCATGCGGTCATTGTTATCCGGATAAAACTTTTCGTGCTCCGGGTTTTTCACGAAGTCGACGATCCACTGACGCGAACCGTAGCCGGTGAGGTCGGGGCCGTCGGCGTCGGGATCCGGCTCGCCGAACGCATGGCAGTCGATGCAGCCAATATCATCCTCAAGATACTGAATGCCCTTCCGGATCCGCTCTGCGTCGACTTGGTCGGTCACCGCCTGGCCGGGCAGCTTGGCCTGGGCGGAGAGCGCGACAGCGATGGACTCAAGCATGTTACGTTGCTCGGCGTCGTACTTGCTGACTTTGCGGTTGAGAAATTTTTTGTACATGTCGCCATCCTTGTGCGTAGTACCGCCGAAGTAACGGGAGCTGATGTACTGATGCGGATCGAGCAGATCACTAATCCATTGCTCCGTGGCGAAGCCCTTCAGGTCCGGGGCGCTCTGTTTTTCCTGGAGTTCGATGCTGGCAATCACATCGAACTTGCCGTCAGTTTCTGCGTCCAAAATCGACTGCACCGTCTGCCATGGGTTCTGAGTCCCCGATTTGCGCGCCAGCCAGTCGGGATGCACAGCGTCGCCGGAGAAAAAACGGGTCATGATTCCTATGCGATTCTCCAGTTCGTCGAGCGTCACGGCACTGGCCAGTTCTACGGCCAAGCCGTCGTGGCCATCGTAGCGGTGGCAGCTTGCGCAGTGCTGCGCGAACAGCCGCGCGCCCTGTGTTTTCGGGTCGTCCTTGAGCAGCGACAGCGCGGTCGACTCAATGCCCCTCGCCTTGGCCAAAGCGGTCACGCGGCGGGCATCCCTGGTATCACCAAGCACTCCCCTGAGATACATGGCGCTGTTCGGTCCGGCGACATCCTCCTGCTTGGCCAGATATGTCAGCGCGCCGGCACCTCCGAGGAACACGAAAATAATGCCGATATTGAATACGTGCCCAAGCTTCCAGCGACCAATGAACGGCATCAGGCAAATGAAGCCGACAGCTATCCCCGGAATATAAATGGCACCCCACACCTCTTTGTCACCCGCGAAAAAAGGCAACTTAAGGAATTGGAACAGGAACAGGAAATACCAGTCTGGCCGCGCGGCGGAAAACGGCTCGGACGGATCCGCCGGCGAACCCAGATGCGCGCCGGGCACCGAGATCACCACCGCCAGCACTGCCACCATCACCGCGAGGCAGGCCACGGTGTCCTTGAAAACCTGATCCGGCCAAAAGTAGGCGTCTCGCTTGATCACTGGCTCGGCCGGCGTGATGCCGTGACGGCGGAACAGGTAAATGTGCCCGACGATGAGCAGCACCAGCAGGCCCGGCAGCACACCGGCGTGCAGCGCAAAGAAGCGCGTCAGTGTGTGATGCCCGTACTCCGTACCACCGACGACGAGCTTTTGCATCTCCGGCCCGACGAACGGGACGAGGTTCATCAGGTTAGTGGCGACACGGGTGGCCCAAAATCCTTTTTGATCCCACGGCAACAGGTAGCCGGTCAGCGACAGGGCCAGCACGAGCAGCAGCAGCAGGACACCGAACCAGTAGTTTACCTCACGCGGCGCCTTGTACGCGCCGTCGATCACGACCTGCATCAGGTGCAGCAGCAGCAGCACCGGCATGAGCTGCGCCGTCCAGTGGTGGATGCCGCGCAGCAGCCAGCCGCCGGTCATCTCGTTTTGGATGTAGTTAACCGACTCCCACGCGTCCCCGGAGCTGGCGCTGTAGCCCATCCACAAAAAAACGCCTGTGACAAACTGTATGAAGATGGTGAACGTGAGCGTGCTACCCCAGACGTAACGCCACCGCGAGCCGCCGGGGATGTTCTCGAACAATGCCTCGCGGGTCAGGCTGCGAATGCCGGTGCGATGATCGATCCAGTCCAGCAGCGACTTCATGATATCGAAACCGCATGGCTGTGGCCGGGTTGAAAATTCTGAAACTTCACCCACACCTCCGTCTTGTTGCGGACTTCGATTTGCAGCACATCCATCGCGCGCGGGCTCACGCCCTTGGCAAGGCTGCCGTCCAGCTTGAAGTTGCTGTTATGGCACGGGCAGAAAAAATCGTTTTTGCCCTGTCGGTAATCGACGAAGCAGCCCAAGTGCGGGCAGATCGTGTGCAGCGCCTTGGGCACACCATCGACGAGGCGCAGGTACACCGCACCGATGCTCACGTTGGTGAACCGGTTCCACGCGTCGACCTTGTCTGCCACGACGGCGAACTTGGCCGGCGTACCGTCCGTCGGAATCGCGTCGAGCGTGGTGACCTTGATGAAGCCGTCGCCGACCCCACCCTCGCGCTTGGCCAAAGGATCGAGATACGCCCAAATGCCGGCACCGAACGGCACCACACTTATGAACGTGCCGATAAACGCACAAAAAAACTTGATGAAACCGCGCCGCTCCCCGGCCGCTTCAGGCGTGTCGGGCTCCGCCGGGGCCATCGGTTCCTCCGCTTGGCCGACGGATTCGTCGACTCCGGGCCCGGATGGTTCAACTTGGTTTTCCTCTTGATTATCCACCTTTTTGCGAACCGCGAAAAGCTAACCCTTGGCCATCTTTACTCCGAGAAAAAAAATGCCCCCCCATCTGCGCCAGCTGAATTGTCTCGACCCTGCGAGGCGGTTGTTAATTAAATCCCCCCCGGCAGCCGCCTCCGCTTGGCTAATGGCACTCAGCACAATTCAACTCCAACTCACCTCTGTGGACCTGTTCAAGGTGGACGCCGAAACTGCTGAGCCAGAGATTCTCCACGAGGTACTCACCGGCGCACCGGAAGTAGCCATTCACAACATCTTCGTCGAGTACCACGGCATTGCCGTCCACAAATACCTCACCGAGGAACTCCACACGAAATACGATGTCCACCTTTGCTCGGTCAGTTCCGATCGGCAGGGCACGCTACTGTTCGCCCTCAAAGACTTGGCCCGATAAAAATTCATGTTTAAAAAAATCACCGTCCACACGCCGCGCCAGTTTGTTCCAGCCGACTTGAATACCGGCGACTGGGCCGCACTCGCACCGCTCTTTGAACAACTCGAGCAGCAGCTCAGCGCCGCCGCCGATGCCTCGCATCTTGAGCAGGTCATTCTCAACTGGGAGGAACTCTCCGCGGCGATCGCCGAGGAAAGCTCCAAGCGCTACATCGCGATGACCTGCCAAACGAACGACAAAACCGCCGAGCAGGACTACCTCGATTTCGTCGAGAAAATCGAGCCGGAGGAGAAGCAATGCAGCTTCCGACTAGCCAAGGCGCTCTCCGACCACCCGCACCGCGACAACCTCCCGCCCAGGCGCTACGTGGTGTTCACCCGCGACTCCGCGCTCGAGGTTGAGTTGTTCCGGCCCGAGAACGTCGCGCTCGAGACCGAGACAACCAAGCTTGGGCAGCAATACCAAAAACTCATCGGCGGCCTCGCCGTACAGTTCGACGGCGAAGAACGCACCCTCGTGCAAATGGGCCGCTACCTCGAGGAAACCGACCGCGCACGGCGGCAGGAGGCGTGGGAACTCGTCGCCAATCGACGGCTCGAGGAGGCCGAAACCATCGATGACCAACTCAGCAGCTTGGCCAAGCGGCGCAACCAGATGAGCGCCAACGCCGGTTTCCCGAACTACCGCGACTTCGCGCACCGTCGCAAGGGCCGATTCGACTACACGCCGGACGACTGCCTCGCCTTCCACGACGCCATCGAGCAGGAAATGGTGCCGCTGCTCAGGGAACTGCACGACGAGCGCCAAGCCGCACTTGGCATCAAGTCGCTCAAGCCGTGGGACACCGCAACCGATCCGCAGGGCCGTCCGCCGCTCAAACCGTTCGACGAGGTGCCGCAGTTGATCAGCCGCACGCAGGCGATCTTCGACCAGCTTGACGGCGACCTCGCCGGTTGGTTTCAGACCATGCAGGACCTCGACCTGCTCGACCTCGCTAACCGCAAGGGCAAGGCGCCCGGCGGCTATCAGGACTCACTGGCCGAGGCGCGGTTGCCGTTCATTTTCATGAACTCCGTCGGCGTGCAGCGCGACGTCGAGACGCTGCTGCATGAGGCCGGACATGCGTTTCACACCATGGCTTGCCAAGACGAGCCGCTGCACTCGTACCGCCACGCGCCGATCGAGTTTTGCGAAGTCGCCTCGATGGCTATGGAGCTGCTCGGCGGCGAATACCTCGGCGAGTTTTACGACACAGAGGAAGTGCGCCGTGCGCGGATCACCCACCTCGAGGGCATCGTGTTCGTCTTCCCGTGGATCGCCACGGTCGATGCCTTTCAGCATTGGCTCTACCTGAACCCCGGCCACTCGGTCACCGAGCGCGACGACGCCTGGGACGGCTTGATGGATCGCTTCGGTGGCGGCATCGACTGGAGCGGCCAGGAGCGCGCCCGGGCCAAGCTGTGGCACCGGCAACTCCACATTTTCCTGCACCCGTTTTACTACGTCGAGTACGGCATCGCCCAGCTTGGCGCGCTGCAAGTGTGGGCCAACAGCAAACAGGATCGTGCCCGGGCACTCGCCGACTACAAGGCCGCGCTCGCGCTGGGCGGCTCAAGGCCGTTGCCGGAGCTGTTTGAGCGGTGCAACACCCGGTTCGATTTCAGCCGTAATACCGTCGCCCCCATGGCCGAGCTGTTGCGAAAGGAATTGGCTGCGTTGAAGGGTTGAAGTTATGAAACGGGAACGCAGATTTTCAGGATCATTTTTTGGGCACGGATTTTCTCGGATTGTTTTTTTTAATTTTGAATTTATTTAGGATTAGGATTTCCTTAAATGAATCCGTGTCGCCATCCTTTCTCTGCGACCCTCCGCGTGCTCTGCGTTTAAAACCGCGTGGCCGATCAACGGTTGATCAGCCAGAGCACCACGCCGATCAACGCGGAGCCGACGACCCCAGCGATGATGCTCCACATTTGGATCTTGCTCCGGTACCGCCGGTTGGAGCGCCCCATGCCGGGGAGCAGATAATAACGATGCTCCTCATCCCCAGGTTTCGGCTTTTTTTTTCTCAATCCAAACATCAGGTGCCGCTGTATGACAAGCAACGCGGCAGACCATATTCATCCCGTGGCCATATGACAACCACGCTTGGTTCAGCGCAGACTCTCCGCTAACTTGGCTCCGTGAGTTTTGTCGGCCATTTTGACCAATTGCCCATCGACGCGCTCAGGAGCCGCGCCCGCGACGCCTCGGATGATGAGGTCTCAGCCGCCCTGGCCAAGCACGACTTGGGCTTGGCCGACCTCGCTGCCCTGCTCTCCCCCGCCGCCGCCGGCCAGCTCGAGCCGTTGGCCAAACGCGCGAACCAAATGACCCAGCAACGGTTCGGCAAAGTCATCCGGCTCTTCGCGCCGCTCTACCTCTCCAACGAATGCATCAACAACTGCCAGTACTGCGGTTTCTCACGCGACAACCCGATCCTGCGAGTGACGCTCTCGCTCGATGAAGTCGTACGCGAAGCCAAGGCACTCGCCGGGCAGGGCTTTCGCAATGTCCTGCTCGTCGCCGGGGAACACCCAAAGTTTATCTCGGGCCACTACATGGCCGACTGCGTCGAGGCGCTGCGCGATGCCGTCCCGTCCATCTCCCTCGAAGTCGGCCCGATGGAGACCGACGAATACCGGCCGTTGGTCGAGGCCGGCGCGGAAGGACTTGTCGTTTATCAGGAAACCTACCACCGCGAGATTTACGCAGCCATGCACACCTCCGGCCCCAAGCGCAACTTCGACTGGCGGCTCGAGACACCGGAGCGCGCCCACGCGGCCGGCTTCCGGCGGCTGGGCATCGGGGCGTTGTTCGGGCTGAGCGACTGGCGGCGCGAAATCCTCTGCCTCGCCGTGCACGCGCAATACCTGCTGCGCCACTGCTGGAAATCGCAACTGACGATTTCACTGCCGCGCCTCCGCCCCTGCGCCGGTGAGTTCGAGCCGTTGACTGACTTCAACGATCGCAACCTTGTCCAAGCCATCTGTGCGCTGCGTCTGTTTCTGCCGGACGCCGGTATCGTCCTCTCCACCCGCGAACCGGCGAGCCTGCGCGACCGGTTGATTCCATTGGGCATCACCATGATGAGCGCCGGCAGCCACACCGAGCCGGGCGGCTACACCGGCGCCGGCCAGGACAACCTGCACTACACCGAGCGCGGCCGCATCCGGGAGTTGGTCGGCAACGCCAGCGAATGGGCCACCCACGCCACCGGTCAGTTCGACATCGCCGACGAACGCGAGCCAAGCGCTGTCGCCGCAACCCTCACCCGCCTCGGCTACGAGCCGGTCTGGAAAGACTGGGATCCGGCTATCCTCTCCAACTAAACAACAGCAGTTCGCGGGTCGAGTCGGTGACTTTGTAGGCGTCGGCGATGCGAAGTTTTTGCACCCAAAACAGCCGTCCATCAGCGGCCTCAGCAACGACGAGTTTGCGGCGATCGGCCTTGGGGATTTTTTGGTTCACAAACAAGTCCTGCAATTTAGTGGTGCCGGCCTGGCCAATGGGCTGAAAACGGTCACCGGGCTGCCAATGGCGCAGGGTGATCTCTTGGCCTAGCGACTCGGCGTCAAACACTTCGCTGCTCTCATATTGGCCAATTTCGCTCCAATTGACCAAGCCGCCTGCCAAGCGCTCCCAGCCGATTTTCAAGCCCCCGAACTCGGCTTCACAGGACTGGCCCACGAGGCTGACTTCGCACTTGGCCATGGAAAATTCCGGCTCAGCGGCGGAAGCCGCCAACTCCACTTGGCCACCAGCATTGCGTTGCAGCCGCCTGCCGGGGGCAACCTCGATGACACGGCCGGCCTCAAGCCGCAACGCCTCAACCAAGTCGAACGATGACTCGATGCCAAGCGCGAACAGTTGGCGCTGTACGACCTGCCGTTGAACAGCGATCGATAACTGATCGAACGACGGTCCGGCCGGCCACTCGGCGGCGAGGTCGTCGATGCAGTCGGTATCATCGCCGCAGAGTTGCATCGCCTTGAGAACTTGACGGCTCACCGATGAGCCAAACTGCCCGGCAAGTTGCGGCAGCAACTCATGGCGGATGCGGTTGCGGAGAAAGCGGGTGTCGGTGTTGGTTGCGTCCTCGCGGAACCCGATTTCCTTCTGCGTTACGTACTCGATAATCTCGTCGCGCCGGATGCCAAGCAACGGGCGCACGAGTGTGACGCCGGAGTCGGTTGGCGATGACGCGATGGGCTGCATGCCGGCCAAGCCGCGGTTGCCCGCGCCGCGAAGCAGCCGGAGAAAAAAAGTTTCGATTTGATCGTCGGCGTGATGAGCCAAGGCGACAACGGCTCCCAAGCGGTTGGCCAGGCGGGCGAAAAACCGGTGGCGCAGTTGACGGGCAGCCGCCTCTATACCTTCGCCTGTCTCGGCGGCGAGTTGCTGCGTGTCGCCACTATCGGATTCGAATGGCAGGCCAAGCTGCCCGGCTGCCTCCCCGACAAATGGCACGTCGGCGTCGCTGTCCGCGCCTCGGAGTTGGTGGTTGAAGTGGGCGACTACCAAGCGGTCGCGCAGGCCAAGCCCGGGAGTGGCGAGCAGGTTCAGCAGCGCCATCGAGTCGATGCCTCCAGAGACAGCCACAATAATGTTGCCGTTGCCCGGGAAGAAGTTCTGCGCCCGGATGATGTCGCCCACTTTTCCCGCGAGCGGATGCATGGGTCAGTTGCCGGGGGCCACCGGCTCAGCTGGCTTGGAGCGGAGTAGCAGCAGCCAGTCGCCCGGACCGGGGGCCGGGCACTCGAGCGCCGCGCCGCGAAGCACGGCCAGCACGCTGGAGCGCTCGCCGGTGCGCGGGTTGACCCACGCCGCGATCAGCGGCGTGGGCAGCTTGGCGACGTTGATTCTCAGCCGCTTCTCGACTGGCGTGTAAACGACGACCAAACGACCGTCGCCGGAACTCGCAGCGGCAGCGTATTCGGAGAGCGCCTCGTCGCCGGGTTGCTCGGCCAGCACGCCGCTGTCGGGGCGAAGTTTCTGAAACTCGATCGACCTAAATAGAGCTGAGAGATGTGCGACCTGTTCGCCGGCGTCAAAGCTCAACGCATCGCGCCAGTCGGGAGGGGTCCCGGCGTTGGGATGACCGGGCGTCGGCGCGTCGCCGGCGTCCCAGCCCCATACGCCGGCCGCGCCGTAGCTAACGCCGGCGGTCGGAGTACTCAGCAGGCTCCAGTACAGCGCGCGGCGAACCTCGTGCGCGCTAATCGGCTGCTTTTTGCTGTAGCTGTTCTGCCCCTCGTAGGCCGGCTCGAT
The DNA here is from genome assembly GCA_030747575.1 of Verrucomicrobiota bacterium. Lineage (GTDB taxonomy): Bacteria > Verrucomicrobiota > Verrucomicrobiia > Limisphaerales > UBA1096 > UBA1096. Next base: position 8,698 of record JASLKI010000348.1, read on the forward strand.
GTTGATAACCGGCCGGTGCGGGAGCTTGGCCCAGTCGCGCGACGCCGGGCCGTGGTGGATCCAGTTATTGGTGGCGTCGTTTACGTCGTGGCCGCTTTGGTAGCCAAGCGCGGTCATCCATTTTTCATCGCGAAACTCCTCGAAGACCCAGCTCTTGCCCTTGGGATGCATGAAGACAGGGAAGTGGCGTCCGCCGCCAAATACCGCTTGGCCAAGTGTGCGCCAACGGGCGGCGCGTGTGCCGGAGTAATCGCCGTCGCCACCGAGAAACCAGGCTCCGTAAGTGGCGCCCCAGCGTGCGACCATGTAGCGGGCCAGCAGGATCGCCTGGTCGTCAGGCAGAAAGTTCACTGGGTTTTCGTCGCCACTAATGGCCCACAACAACACCGGCACGCTTAACAGGCCGGCGTTGTTGATCGCCTCGACGCGTCGGTCAAGTCGCTGAAAAAATTCCGGGTTGATGCTGATTTTTTCCCTCCCGGCGAACGCCTTGTTGCCCTCAGCGTCGCCGTCCGACGCACCGCGCCAACTCGTGGCCACCCACTGCACCGCGGTGAAGCCCTGCCGCTTGCGTTCGCTCAAATAATGTTTCCAGTCGAACTCGTTCGACTTGAGCGGGCCGTTCCACGCGGTGTCGGCCATCCAGAAAAAAGGTGTGCTGTCCTCGTGCACGAAGTGAGTGCGGTCGCGCGACACACGGATCGAGCCGTGTTGGCTAAGGGCATTGCCGCCCAGCGGCGCGGTGCAGCGGAACGCGCCGGAGAGATTGTGCAGACCTCGGTTGTCCTCATCCGAACAGGTGATGTGAAACGTCCATTTGCCGGCGAGATCCGGCAGGAAGCGAATCTTCCAGTCGTTGCCGCCGTCCCAAAAGGCGTCGACCTCGTATTGCTCGTCGGCGGGAGAGGTGAAGACGGCCTTAAGTTGCACGTCCTGTATCGGGTTGTCGTACGCCTTGAGACTGACCAACTCGCCCTGGAAGCGCGTCCACTTGGGCAGGAGCGGCAGGGTCTCCTGTGCCGATGCGATCGCGGCGGCGAGACACAGGCCAAGCAGGCTGAGTCGGGGAGCCATCCTGCCGGCAATAGAGAGTTTTGGAATGAAACGCATGTTATGGTGTCAGGAACCGGCACAAAGATGTCAGAAACCGGCACAAAGCGCAAACGCGCTTGGCCAAGCTGGCCAAGCGGCGTGAAACCTGTAAATTACCTCCCGTAACATTAAAGCACGAATCATTCATTCCAGTGCGGCCGCTGCTTGACAGGCGGGAGTGAGTGGCCGACTAGGATAATGGTACATATAAAGTACAGGCGGGGGGAAACCCGGGCGTTTACGCTTATTGAACTGCTCGTGGTCATCGCGATCATTGCGATTCTGGCGGGATTGCTTTTGCCGGCCTTGGCCAAAGCGAAAAGCAAAGGGCAGCACACGGTCTGCCTGTCCAATCTCAAGCAACTTGACCTGGCTTGGATTCTTTATGCCGGGGATTTTGATGACAACTTGGTATGGAACGACCTGACGTCAAACGGCAGCGGATGGGTGCG
>JASLKI010000349.1 GCA_030747575.1 Verrucomicrobiota bacterium
TTGGCGCCTGCACACGCCACAAGCCATCGAGGATCTGCACGCAACGATCAAGACACAGAAACCGACCATTAAGGATTTTCGCCGATGGGTCATGGGCTATGCCGGCTACCGTAACAACACCGAACGGAAACAGTACAAGGCGCAACTCGAGTCACTGGCGAGGGAACCGGGATTTGAAGACGAGAAATATCAGGTGACCATTGAGGAGGTCGCCCGCAAGGATCTCTCCAATTTACAAGGCGAAGGCCTCACCGAAAGTTTCATCATGCCCACACAGTTTGGCCCTAACTCGGTGTTGTCGGACGTAAAAACCATCGCCGCCATGAAAGGCAACGCAGCGAACGGCAAGACTGCAGCCGCTCGTTGTACTATCTGCCACAAGATCGGGGCGGCGGGGGTATCCTTCGGGCCGCAATTAACCAACTGGGGGCAGGCTCGTAGCATTGAAGAAATCGTCAAAGAAATTATGGAGCCCAACGCGAAGCTGGCCCACGGGTTCGACAAGCCGGTGCGCCTGCGGAAAGGCACGAACATTGCGGAGGGAATGCTCTCCAACTTCAGCTGGCATGCGGGGTCATTGAAGATCAAGCTGTTCGGCGGCGAGGTAAAAAAAATATTATTCCGGCGTAAAGGCGTAAAGGTTGAGGAGCTGAAAAACCATTCGTGGATGCCGACACCATCACGCATGGGCTTGTCGAACCAAGACGTCCGCGACATCGCGGAATATTTGAAAAATCTCTAGGTGACTTATATCTCGGAAATTTCACACATAGACGCTGAGGTGTTTCGCAATTAGATTGGCTCGCCACTTGACCGAGTGCGAGGTGGCTTTTGCATCATGGCATCTGAGAAAGTATTGCAACGAATGGAGCGCTGGTTGGCCAAGGCCGACTCGCATCCCTTGGCCAAGCGCGAGGCTGACCTGACCCTGTTGCTGGCCAAAAACGGCGAAGCTTGGGAGAAGTACGGCCAATTTTACGAGGGCTGGATGCTCGAGGAGATGGCCGAGTTGCTCGAGGCGGTGCGAGCGGCGTCTTAACGGGAGTGAACCAGAAGCAACATGATTGATGCCCATCAACATTTCTGGCAACTGAGCCAGCCGTTTGATTACGCGTGGCTGGATAGCCCTGATCTCGAGGCCATTCGGCGCGATTATTTGCCGAACGACCTCAAGCCGCATCTCGACGCCACGGGTGTGCGCCAAAGTATCTTTGTGCAGACACAGCATAATATCGAGGAGAACCGCTGGGTGCTGGGCATGGCTGAAGAGACCGACTGGCTTGTGGGCGTGGTCGGTTGGGTGGATCTTGCGAGCGAGTCATGCGAGGAGCAGTTGCTGGAGTTTAAAGATCATCCGAAGTTCGTTGGTGTCCGGCACGTGACGCATGATGAACCGGACGACGATTTTATTGTCCGGCCCGGGGTATTGCGTGGCCTGAAGGTGCTGGAGAAGCATGGTGTGCCGTTCGATTTGCTCTTTCATGTGCGACACCTCAAACACGCGGATCAGCTCGCACGCGAACTACCCAGCCTTCCGATGGTCATTGATCATCTGGCCAAGCCCAGGATCAGGGATCGGTCGGTTGACGACTGGCTGCCGCAACTCAAGGCTGCGGCACGGCACGAGAATGTCTTTTGCAAACTCTCAGGCATGATCACCGAGGCTGATTGGGGGAACTGGAAGCCCGCCGATTTGAAGCCGTACGTGGATGCCGCGCTGGAGCATTTCGGGCCGGGCCGCTGCATGTATGGGTCCGACTGGCCGGTTTGCGAGTTGGCGGGGAGTTACGAGCAGGGTCATGGGGCATTGAGGGAAGTGTTGGGTTCCCTGAGCAGTGACGAGTTCTCTGAGATCTTTGAAGGCACTGCCCGCCGGTTTTATCGAATCGCCCGGTGAACGAATGCCAACCGTCATCGAAACGGCTTCCAGCTGAAACGCTGAATGCTGTTAGTCACCCGGACGGCAATGTATGTTCCGCGTCCGCCGGGGGAATGGGTGCGTCAAAAACGCCCATTCCGGGCGATGTAATTTAAACATGACACTAGAAAAATACACCGTGGGCGTGGGCGACCGATTTGCGCACCAGGCTGAGGCGCAGTTGCAGGCGTGTGTGCAACTGGCCGCGGATGGCATCGAAGTGGTGCCGGTCTGGAACAAGTCCAACCGCGAGCACAGCTTCATCGGCTCGGAACCGCAGAGCGTTTATGACGCCGCCAAGGCGGCGGTGGAGGCACTGGGCTGGGAGCAGGGTTGGCACGTGGATGCCGACCACATCAACATGGACACGGTCGACAAGTATCTCGACTGCTCGGACTTCTTCACCATCGACGTGGCGGATTTTATCGGGCAACAGCCCGAGGGCGACGCGGTTGCGGTGTTCGTGGGGAAACATCCGGAGCTGGTCGGCAGCGTGAGCATCGAGGGCATCGACGCGCCGCTGGAGATCACGCGAGAGTACGTCGAGACCGTCACCGGCAAATACCTGCGCGCGGTGGCCGAGGCTGGCACGATTTACCGGCACATCGAATCGCGCAAGAGTGACTTCATCGCCGAGGTGTCCATGGACGAAACCGACGTGCCGCAGACGCCGCCAGAGCTTCTGATCATTCTCGCGGCGTTGGCAGATGAAGGCGTGACGTTGCAGACCATCGCGCCGAAGTTCACCGGGCGTTTCAACAAGGGCGTGGATTACGTGGGCGACCTGGAGCAATTCGAGAAGGAATTCAACGACGACCTCGCTGTGATCGCCCATGCGATTGCCCAATACGGCCTGCCGGATAACCTGAAGCTCAGTGTGCACAGCGGCAGCGACAAGTTTTCCATCTACCCGATCATCGGCAACGCCCTTCGCCGCACCGGCGCGGGCGTACACGTGAAGACCGCCGGCACGACGTGGCTGGAGGAATTGATCGGCCTCGCCGAGGCCGGTGGCGACGGGCTGGCACTGGCCAAGGAGATTTACGCCAAGGCGCTGGAGAACGTGGATGCGTTGTGCGGGCCGTACGCCTCGGTGATTGACATCAATCCCGCGCAACTTCCCACGCCCGAGTCAGTGGCCGACTGGAGCGGCGACCAATACGCCAACGCACTGCGCCACGTGCAGGAGCACCCGGAGTTCAACCAGCACTTCCGCCAGTTGCTGCACATCGCTTTCAAGCTCGCGGCCAAGGAGGGCGCGCGCTACACCGATCTGCTGAAGGCCAACGCCGAGGTGGTCGGAAAGAACGTCACCGAGAACCTGTACGATCGTCACTTCAAACGTCTCTTTGTCGCATGAGCATCAAATCCGCTGTCACCATTTCGCTGGTCAAGGAGGCCGAAGGCGGCCCCTTCGTTTTTTGGCACGACCTTGCTGCGGCCTGTGCCAAAGCCGCCGAGTTAGGCTACGAAGCCGTTGAGGTCTTCGCGCCCAATGCCGATGCCATTCCCGTGGATGAACTGCGCCAGCTCACCCAGCAGTATAATCTCAAGGTAGCGGCAGTGGGTACGGGCGGGGGTTGGGTGATTCACAAATGGCATCTTTGCCAGCCGGACGCCACCTCGCGCAACAACGCCAAGAATTTCATCCGATCCATCATCGATGCCGGCGCGCAGCTCGGCGCGCCCGCGATCATTGGCTCCATGCAGGGCCGGTTCGAGGGTGCGGTGAGCAGTGAACAGGCGCTGGAGTATCTGCGCGCGGCCCTGAATGAACTAGGCGAACACGCCAAGACTGCCGGGGTGCCGTTAATTTACGAGCCGCTCAACCGTTATGAGAGCAACCTGCTCAACCGCGCCGAGGACGCGGTGGCGTTCCTGGACACACTGGACACGGACAACGTGGTAATCCTCGCCGATCTGTTCCACATGAACATC
>JASLKI010000350.1 GCA_030747575.1 Verrucomicrobiota bacterium
CCTTGCCCGGTTCCGGGATGTCCACCGTCACCAACCCGTAGCTATTGCCTTTCAGCCCCCAAAGCCGAAATGAGTTGGGCCGGTTTTTGAGTGGCCCAACTTTTTGAGCCTGCTGCAGCGGCGAACTGGTGAACTCAAGCAGCGGCGGATGGCCGTCGCGCGCCTCGTAGTGCAACTCACTGTAATGGCGATCACCACTAAGGAAAATAACACCATCGATGCGATGCTTTTCGATGTGATCGATCAGCCGGTGCAACTCGTTCTGCGCCTCCCGCCGATGCCCCTCACCGCCGGTGCTGCGTGTGATGACCTGCGTGCCATTGGCGATGAGCTTGACCGGCGCAGTCGAGCGCTTGAGGCCGTCGAGCAGCCAGTCGGTCTGCGCTCTGCCCCAGATTTCGCCGGTTGCCATCGTGACATCCTTGTGTTTCTGCGGCGAATATTTGTAGTAGCGATCGTCCAGCAGGAATACCTCAACTGGACCATTGCGAAACGAACTAAAAATACCAGGAACACTGTCGGTACCGTAGTCGGAATTGGCCCACATTTGGCGAAACACCGTCGTCGCCTCCTCACGCAAACCGAGTGTTCGGTCGGCGTTGTCTGGGCCGTAGTCGTGGTCGTCCCACACGGCGTAACTCGGCACCGAGCGGAACATCGACTGCAGGTCGGGGTGCATGCGGGTAGTGAGGTGGCGCGCCGTCATCGCCTCGGGCGACGACCAGTCACCCGTCGGGCCGGTGGTGTTGAAATGTCTCTCGCTGCCATCGGCAACGATGAAGTAGGAATTGTCACCGATAAACAGCGCCATATCCGGCTGCTCGGCGGCGATCGCCTTGTAGATTGGCCCGCTATTGAACTGCGACACCTTGCTGCACGAACCAAAGGCGATTCGAACCTTGCCGGTTTCCGATGGCACCGCCGCCGTGCGGAAGGCGACCTCCGCCGTCTCAGTGGCGCTGCCCGCACGCTCGACGCTCAGCAGTACTCGCGTCTCGGCGACCGGTGCCAAGCGCGAAAAATGCAGCACGGAGAAACCGTTGCCCAAGTCCTCGACAGAGAGACGGTTTCGCGGCTTGCCGCCTTGGGCCACCTTGGCCGTGAGCGTCGAGCCACGCTTGGTGCGTATCCAAACCTTGGCATCGTGCGTACCGACATGGCCGATCATCGGCCCGGCCTGTATCAGCCGTGGCCCCTTGCCGCTTGCCGGGACAGCCGTGCGCTTGGCCAAGCCGATCTCCGTCGAGGTGGCACAACCGCCGACCAAAACCAGACCGACAACAATAATTATGTGTAGAGGTTTCATTGTTTTAAAATGGGTTGCGAGCATGCGGAACTCTGGATACTCGGAATCGGCATTCGGTTCAACCTTCGGCGATGGCTTGCCAGTCGGGCGCTTGGCCAGGTTTTAGGCGGCGGACGGGCTCCTCGATGAGGTCGGGGTATTTCATTGCCCCGCCGGTGTTGAAGACGAGCACGCTTTCGCTTGGCCGGATGGCGCCGCCGGCAAGCAGCTGGTCGAGAGCACCCATGCAAATGGCCGTCTCTGGGCAAATGACCAGTCCTTCAAGCTTGGCCAGGCGCTCCATCCAAACGGAGATGCAACTTTCGGGTGCAGTCACCGCGCAGCCGCCACTCTCGCGAACGGCATTAAGAATCATGAAATCGCCGACCGCCACCGGCACACGTAGTCCGCTGGCCACGGTGTGGGCGTTCTCAAAAGGCGGCGCGTGTTTTTCTCCGGCCTCGAATGCCCGCACAATCGGGGCGCAACCTTCACTTTGACAGGCGATCATGCGCGGCCGTTTGCCACTTGGCAGCCAGCCGATGGACTCAAGCTCGGCAAACGCCTTCCACATGCCAATCAGCCCGGTGCCGCCGCCGGTCGGGTATAGAATGACATCTGGCAGTTCCCAGCCAAGCTGCTCGGCCAATTCGAGGCCCATCGTTTTTTTGCCCTCAATGCGATACGGCTCCTTGAGTGTCGAGAGGTCGAACCAGCCCATTGGCTCGCGGCCTTCGCCGACGAGGCGGCCGCAGTCGTTGATCAAGCCGTTCACGCGAAATACCTGCGCGCCGGCGAGGTGCGTTTCCTTCATGTTGATCACCGGCGTGTCGTCCGGCATGAACACAAATGACTCCATCCCGGCCCGCGACGCATAGGCGGCCATCGCGCCCCCGGCGTTTCCGGCTGTAGGACAGGCCACGCGCCGTATGCCCAACTCATTGGCCATGGTAATCGCCATCGCCATGCCGCGCGCCTTGAAGCTGCCGGTGGGCAGACGGCTCTCGTCCTTGATTTGCAGATGGGCCAAGCCCAGCTCTGCACCAAGCCGCGCAGCAGTTAGAATCGGCGTGGCAGTTTCGCCGAGTGACACGATGTTGGCCCCATCGGCGTACGGTAGTAGTTCGCGGTAACGCCACAGGTCGCCTGGCCGGCCAGCAAGCGACTCACGCGGGCACTGCTCGCGTACCCGGTCGAGGTCGTAGCGCACCCAAAGCGGCCGGTGGCACTCGGTGCAAAGGTTGTGAGGCTGGCCGGCGGGATAATTCCTTGCACAGTCAGCGCACTCGAGGTGGGTCACGAAATTCACGCGCCGAGTTTTGCGCAAGCGCTTGGCCAAGCGCAAGCGTGCGGCTAAGGGGTGCGGAGGCGGAAGAAACGATGCGGATAATCGGCGCTTGGCTTGATGATGTGCTCCGCCTGGCCGTCGGTGAGTACGATCGTCTCCGGCTCATCGAAGGTCGGCTCGGCGGCGGCCTCGAGAATGTAATCGCCAGCCTCCCAAGCGAGGCGAAGTTGGCTGTCCCCGCTCGGTGCGATGGCGAGTAGGGGTGAACCGGCCAGTCTTTCACCGCGGGCGACTAATGTCCCGCTGGCTAGAATCAGCACGGTGATCCCCTCAAATTCCTCGGTCTCTACTTCCTGCTCAATCTCAAAGTCAAACTTCAGCACTGGCTGGTCGCCGTCCCAAGTCAACTGACCCTCGATAGTGAACGCATCCGCCCGCTGATCCTCGGGAAATTGCTCGGGATCGGAAAAGTCTATCTCTCCCTGGCTCTCGTTCCCGAGGGCGTTGACGTCATACGACACGAGGCCGCTTAGAGTGGGGGTATTATCTTCCTGAGTGAAGTTGCCCTCCTCGTCCAGTTCAGCCTCCTCCCCGGTATCCCCGGGATCGATCCGGATGCTCAGATCGCTCATGCTGAACTTGGCATTGCCGAACAAACCAAACGGTCCTAATGAGTAGCTGAGTCGCAGCTTGGACTTTATCGATCGGAAATCGCCGCTGGTTATGTGGATGGTCTCGACTGGCGGCGCGTCGGGACTGAGTTCAGCGATCATTGTTCCCGCGACCTTGGTCGAGTCGCTGTCAGACTCCTTGGCGATACCCAAATCCAGTGTCACTTTGAAATCGATCTTCGACTTTTTTTCGTCGGTGGTGAACAGCCACGGCCCGGCTTGCGCTTGCCCAAGCCCAGCAACAAGGACCCCAAACAATAAGCCAAGAGCTACTAGCATTTTCACGGGGGAAAACTCTTCACACGGCAACCGATCAATGCAAGTCATTGCGCATTACACTTGGCCCAGCAACGGCCGGGGCTTGTCCATAATAAGTCGTGCGGTTAATGTTTGCGCCGATGAAACCATTCATGTTTGCCAGGGGCCTCTTCGCGCTGGGGTTGGGCTTGGGCTTGGCCAAAGGCACCGTGACCGCCGCCAAGGACGCGAAAGTCGTCAAGGCGTTCGGCTACGAAAACTGCATCGAGCTGATAAACAAAACCACCCGTGTGGTGCTCGCGACAGCCGGCGGGCGGGTCTTGTCTTACGAGGTGAATGGCGTGAATGCGCTCTACCTGAGCGAATCGGACAGCCAGGGCAAAGGCGGCTCGAGCGCGGGGCGGTTCGACATCGGGCCGGAGCGGGTGCTGCCTCGGCACGACCTGCTCTGGAGCGGGCCTTACACCGGCGAAGTCACCGGCAACCGCTCGGCCAAGTTCACCAGCGGCAAAGACAAGGCGAGCGGTTTCCAGATTGTGCGGGAGTTCAAGCTCGCCGCCAAGGGCACGCACCTGCGCATCAAACAGACGGTCATCAATGTCTCGGACAAAACCAGCCAGGTTTGCTACTGGTGCCGGACATTTGTGCACGGGCAGGGCATCTGTGTCGTGCCCGTTACCGAGCACAGCCGTATGCCACGCAAGCACGTGATTTACGAGAACGGCACCACGGTCAACTTCCTGCCGGAGGATGAAAAGATCAGCCAACGCGACGGCTACGTGCTCGTCGAGGGCCCACCGCGCATGCCCAAGCTCGGCTTCGACAGCAAGGCCGGCTGGATGGCCTACCACATGCGCAACGACCTGTTGTTCGTGAAAGGTTGGCCCACATACCCCAAGCGACCGTACAACGAAATGGCCGGACTGACCCTATCCATTTGGTACCCCGACGGACCGATGTGCGAACTCGAGCCGATCGGCCCGCAGGAAATTCTCAAGCCCGGCGCAAAGGCATCGTTCACCGAGGACTGGTGGGTGGCTGC
>JASLKI010000351.1 GCA_030747575.1 Verrucomicrobiota bacterium
AAAACAGATCAAATAGTCTTCGCTTCGAATCACCATTCGCTTGTCGGAGAGGATAGGAGCAGCCCAGCAGGGATAATGCAACTCCGGAACCTGATGCCGGCCAAGCTCGACCGGCTTCTCGGCGTTAACTTCGAACAGGCCCAGCAGGCCGCCTTCGCCGAGCACAAACAGCCTACCGTCGGCCATCACGGCGGAGCCGCGCCCGTAAACATTGGGCTGTTTGCCGCCGCGTTTTTGCCAGCGCTCGTCGCGGCTCCACTTGACCCTGCCGCTCTCCAGTTCGACACAGCGAAAATACGCGTCTGGCTCGTCGCGTCCGCTGAAGGCGTACAGGTGTCCGTCGTGCAGGATCGGCGTCGTCCAGTGAATCCCCAGCACGGGCTCGAGTCGGCGGTTGGCTTTGCGGCGCTCGTTCGTACTCCAAACCTCGGTGAACGATTTGCCGTCCTCGGCAATGTCGAGCAGGAACGAGCCGACGCCGTAATAGGCTGCCGAGCAGAAAACCCGGTTGCCGGACACGACCGGGTTGGCGGCGTTGACTGACTCGTTGATACGCGCGCGAAACCAGCGGCTGAAGTTCATTTTGCCGGTCTTGGGATCCAGCGAGACGAGACCCTGGCGCGTGAGGCTTAGGAGCGTGCGCCTACCGTGAATCGTGGCCAGCGTCGGCGTGGAATAGCTCGCGAGTTTCTCGTTGCCACGCCAGCGGACGAGCGGCTCGCCGGGCCAGCCGATGGACGGCTTGTCCTGCCACGTGTCACGGCCGGCGCTCTGCCAAGCGACTTTGCCGGTGTCCTTGTCGAACGCCACCATCGTCGAGTTCGGCTGGCCGCCGACCATCACGATGAGCAGATTGCCCTCGATCACCGGCGATGCGCCGACTCCGAAAAAAGCTTCCGGCACTTGAAACTCCTCCGCCGTTTTTCGCTGCCAAACCGGCTTGCCGGTTTTGACGTCGAGACACAGCAGCACGCCCTCCGTGCCAAAGGTGTAGCAATGCTTTTTGGTAAGCAGTGGCGTGCAGCGCGGGCCGTTGTTGTAGCCGAACGGATCGCGGTAACGGGTGGGCGAGGCGTGGCGCCAAACCGGCTTGGATGTCTTCGCGTCGAGCGCCTCGACGATTTGCTCGTTGCCGATGCGGTGAAACAAAACCAGACGGCCGTCGCGGATGGACGGTGCGCTGTAGCCGGTGCCGATCTGTTTTTTCCAAATGACCTTCGGTCCGCCGCTTGGCCAAGCGCTGAGCAGGCCGGTCTCGCTGGAGGTGCCATCGTCGCGCGGCCCAAGCAATTGAGGCCAGTCAGCCGCCACCACCTTGGGCAATCCGAGTGTGACGGCAATGCTTATTAAGCCAGCGATCGAACAGCGGCCTTTACGAAGAAACATCCGGAGGTTCACCCACATCCGGCCTTCGGCCACCTTCTCCCTGAGGGAGGAGGAATCAAACGAGACGCGCTTGGCCAGGCTCCCAGCGGGAGAGGGTAGGGGTGAGGGAGAAAACAACCGCCCATCTGCGGAGATATCTAGCCAAGAGCAAGTTGCAAAATGGTGCACGCGGTTTTTTGTAATCAATCGAAGCTCCACTGAAAACTGAAAACTTAAACTGAAAAACTAAATCCCCCGGTTCATTTTCCAGAGCAGCACGCAACCGATGCCTTGGAACAAGAAGTTCGGCATCCACATCCAGAGGTGCGGCAACAGGCCGGGATGCCCCTCGAGCGCCTGACCCAGCACGATGAGCCCATAGTAGGCCGTCACCAAAACCAGCGCCATGGCGATGCCGATGTTGGTCTCGCGGCGGTGCGTGCGGATGGCCAGCGGGATGCCGATCAGCGTGAAGCCGATGCACGCAAACGAGAGTGCCACCTTTTGGTGGAGCTGAATCTGCGCTGGCGTGGGGTCTTTGCCTTGCTGTTTCAACTCGGCGATGCGCGTGCGCAGTTGGCCGAAGCCAAGTTCCTTCAGCTTCGGAGGACGTTGCTTGGAGGCCTCCGTTTTTTTGCCGAGCGCCATCGGGCCGTAATTCGAGTAAACGAACGTACGCTCCTTGCCGTCGCTGAACTCGAAGCCATCGACCGATCGCAGCGTGATCATCACTTGTTGTGTCTTGGTATCCACCCCGAGCGAGGCTTCCTCGGCGTGCATGCGCAGCTTGAGGTTGCCGGCCTCGTCGTGCTGATAAATCACCACGTCGCGAAGAGTGTCGCCGTCGATCGAGCCGAGGTAAACGCGGTGGCCCGGGAAGTCGGTGAATCCTTTCTCGGTGAGCAGCGCGGCGGTGTTCTCGAGTCCGTACTCGAAGAGCATCGTCTTGTAGGCCAGGCGGCATTGCGGCGCGACGTGTAGGTTCATCCAGCCGGACAACGCGGACATCAACACACCGATTGCCAAAACCGGCGCGGAGAGCGAGAGCAGGCTGATACCGCCGGCGCGAGCGGCGGTGAGCTCATGCTCGGCGCTGAACCGGCCGAACACCAGCAGCGTGGCGGTGAGCATCCCCATCGGCAGTGAGTAAACGAGCACGTACGGGATGAGCAGGCCGACCGCCTTGAGCAGGAAGCCGGGCGTGACCTGGCCCGACGCTATCAGCGCGGCGATTTCCTTGAATAAGTTGCCCAGCAGCAGCACGAAGGTGAACACCAGCACCGTCATCATCAGCGTAGCCAATGTTTCTCGTGTCAAATAAAGGTGCAGGGTTCTCATCCGGCGAGCGCCTCCGGTGGCGAGGCGCGCCATTGTTGGAGGCGCTTGGCCAAGCGCGCAAGGTTTATGCGACGTGACAGGGCAACGAGCCTGCGGTAATGTCCCGCTCATGCACTCTAATTCCGATACCGTTTCACGTCGCACTTTCCTCAAGGAAACCACCGCAACCACGGCCGCTGTCGTCGCGTTGCCGCTCGCCCAAGCAGTCGCCGTCGAGGGGGACTGGATCAAGCTCTTCGACGGCAAGACGCTCGACGGCTGGCACAAAAACCCGCAGCGCATCGGCCACGGCACCGGCGGCAAATGGTTCGTTGAGGGCGGCGCGATCGTCGGCGAGCAGGATCCTCCCGGCTCCGGCAACGGCGGGATTTTGTTGAGCGACCGCAAGTTCGGCGACT
>JASLKI010000352.1 GCA_030747575.1 Verrucomicrobiota bacterium
CTGCTTCCGCAGTTCGCAAAAATCCCGCGCGTGACACTTGCCGATGTTTCCGACGGCGCGTCGCTGTTCCTCGTTGGGCTGTTCAAGAAGGTGGCATTGGCCAACTACCTTGGCCCGTACGTTGATCGCATTTATGGCGACGTCGCAACACAGGGCGGGGCGGCGCTGGCGCTGGCGACATTCGCTTTTGGTTGGCAGATTTATTTCGACTTCAGCGGCTACACCGACATGGCGCGGGGTGCCGCGCGCTGCATGGGGTTTCGCCTGATGCTCAACTTTCGCAACCCGTATCTCGCCGTGAACCTGGCCGATTTTTGGTCGCGCTGGCACATCAGTCTCTCAACCTGGTTTCGCGATTACGTTTACATCCCGCTCGGTGGCAGTCGCGTCGGCAGCATAAAGCTCTGGCGCAATCTGCTGATTACGTTCGTCGTCTCCGGGCTGTGGCACGGGGCTGCGTGGACGTTTCTAATTTGGGGTATGCTGCACGGCTTGGGGCTGATTGCCAATCGCGGCCTAGAGCAGGCTGCCTGGTGGCGCGACTGCTGCCCGCGCTTGGCCAAGCGCTTGGCGGTGTTTGCGTTCGTTTGTTTCGCGTGGGTGTTTTTTCGGGCAGAGTCGCTTGGTCAAGCGGTGGAAATATTCCAGCGCATTTTCACCACTGGCTGGGCCGACCCGCAGATGCCGTTGTTGCTGTTGTTGCTCGTCGTTTCGGTTTGGGTTTACCAGTTTGTTTACGAGTCACCGTTGCGTGGTTGGCTTGAGAAGCCGGTGGTGAAGGTCGGGTTGGCGGTGGTGATGATTCTTTGGATGCTGCTGTTTGCGCCGGGCGGTGGTGAGCCGTTTATTTATTTCCAATTCTGATGACACACGAAAACGGGCAACTACCCATCAGCGACTCCGCGGCCGTTCGGTTAACAGCGCGGCAGTGGCTGTGTGCGCTTGGCCTGTCGTTTGCCTTCGCTTGGCTATTGCCGGTGGCTTGGACGGCATTCGAGACGTTCGAGCCGGTGCCGCACTACCGTGTGCCGTACGAGTTGAGCAACGATTACTGGCTGTACGAACGCTGGCTCGATCAACTCCCACCAGATGTCATTCCGGTGGTCGGGGACTCAGTGGTATGGGGCGAGTACACGGCGCACGACGGCACGTTGCCGCGGTTTCTCGGCGACGCAACAGGGAGGCCGTTCGCCAACGCCGGCATCAACGGGCTGTATCCTCTTGCGCTGTGGGGGTTGATTGAGCACCACGGTGATGCGTTGGCCAACCGCCGCGTACTGCTGCATTGCAACCTGCTGTGGATGAGCGACCCGGAGGCCGACATGCAACTCGCCAAGGAGCAGGTGTTCAACCACCCGGCTCTGGTACCGCAGTTCACGCCGCGCATCCCGTGCTACCGGGCGGACACCGACACGCGGTTGAGCCGTGCACTCGAGCGGCGGCTTGAGCCGTTGAGCTGGGTGCGGCATTTGCAGCAAACTTACTTCGGGCAAAAATCCGCTCCAGAGTGGACGCTGGCCGACGACGGGAAGTTTCCGCCGATGTATCCGTACACGTACCGGCTGCCGGTCGGCGTGCCGTTATCTGCCGAGTTACCAAGCGCGAAACGCGGCTTGGCCAGCGAGCGGCACAAGCCGTGGTCGGCGAACCAGTCTGGCCAAGCCAACATGGAATGGGTGACGCCGGAGGGCTCGTTGCAATGGCAGGCGTTCCGTCGCTTGGCAAAGTGGCTGCAGGGCAGGGGAAGTGATTTACTCGTCGTCGTTGGCCCGTTGAACGAACACAAGATGAACGATGCGACGATGGAAAAGTATCTCGGCTTTCGCATAGATGTCGCCGCTTGGTTGTCGGCGGAAGGGATTCGTGTTGTTGTGCCGGAATCATTGCCGAGCGGCGAGTTCGCTGACGCAAGCCACCCGCTGACGCAAGGCTACGAGCGCCTGGCCAAGCGACTCGCCGCTGCCCCGGTATTTCAAAGTTGGCTGGACCAATAAAAAAGGCCGCGAGGTTTCGCGGCCTTTGGAAAGTGTGTTTCGTTTTTCAGTGCTCGGCTGAGAGGCAGCCGATTTTGGCGAAGGCCCACGTGAAGCCGAGAAGGCTGAAGGTGAAGAGGTGCGGGCCGCCAACGAGATAAAGCAGCAGCGTCCCAGCAACCAACGCTGCCCAGGCAGCTGCCGGCTTCTTGCTGTAAAGCACGGTCAGCACACAGATGAACATGATGATGAGTACCAACCCCAATAAGCCAAACAACATGCCGTGCGGTTCGGTGTCCACCATGTTCAGGATGCCAAGGCTTATGACGACTGCCATGCCGGTGATGGCTAGGATACTGTTCACGAAAACATTATTCATGCGGCGCGCATTGAGCCGAAAACCTAGGTGTCTGGCAAGGTTTTAGTCTGTTTTCCTCCAGTTTTTTGAAATGCCTTGTGATTTTGGGCCGGTTTGCCGCAGTCTGTCCGGAGCATGGCCGATCGGATGATCACGGATGTTTTGACTCAACCAGACGCCGCCCTTGAAGGGACGCTGCGGCCGGGGGTGTTCTCCGATTTCACCGGTCAACTCAAGGTCAAGGAGCGGCTTGGCATTGCGGTTGAGGCAGCTAAGCAGCGCAGCGAGGCGCTCGACCACATCCTGCTCAGCGGCCCGCCGGGCCTCGGCAAGACCACACTCGCTGGCATTCTCGCCCGCGAGATGGGCGGCGACATGAAGGTCACAAGCGGCCCGATCATCGAGAAGGCCGCCGACCTCGCCGGCTTGCTGACGAATCTAAACCAGGGCGATGTGCTCTTCATCGATGAGATTCACCGACTGCAAAAAAACATTGAGGAATATCTCTACCCGGCGATGGAGGATTTCACGCTGGACATCATCATCGATCAGGGGCCAAGCGCCCGGAGCGTGCGGTTGAATCTGCCGAAGTTCACGCTCATCGGTGCGACGACCCGGAGCGGCCTGTTGACGGCACCGTTGCTGACGCGCTTTCCCGTGCGCGAGCGGCTTGACTACTATGTGGCCGACGATCTGCAAACGATCGTCCGGCGATCGGCAGGGTTGCTCAACGTGGAGATAAACACTGAAGGAGCCGCTGAGGTGGCGCGTCGCAGCCGGGGTACGCCGCGCATCGCGAACAATCTGCTGCGCCGTGTGCGCGACTACGCGCAGGTGAAGGGGGACGGCCGCATTGACGGCGGCACCGCCGACAAGGCGCTGGCTATGCTCGAGATCGATGAGGACGGTCTTGACGAGATGGATAAGCGCATTCTCGAGGCGATTATTGTCAAGTTCAACGGCGGGCCGGTTGGTCTCTCATCTCTCGCGGTGGCGGTCGGCGAGGAGCCGGACACGCTCGAGGAGGTTTAC
>JASLKI010000353.1 GCA_030747575.1 Verrucomicrobiota bacterium
AGCGCGCCGCCGAGCTTGGCCTCCTCGAGCTGGTCGTCGCCGCGCAGTAACACGATCACCGGCTTGTCGTCGGCGACGTAAACGAGCGTCTTGATTTGCCGCTCTGCCGCGACGTCAAAGCGCTTGGCCAAGTCGTCGATCGTCTTCACGCCGGGCGTCTCGAATTTCTCCGAGTCACCGCAGTCGTCCGCCGGCGTGGCGGTGGTCGGGCCCTGGCTGGTGGCCTTCTCGATGTTTGCCGCGTAGTCGCCGCTCTCGCAGTACACCACCTCGTTTTCGCCGGTCTCGGCCGGCACCATGAACTCGTGCGAGTGCGCGCCGCCCATGACGCCGGTGTCGGCCTGCACGGGGATGGCACGCAGGCCGCAGCGCGCAAAAATCCGCGCGTAGGCGTCGTACATCCGCTGGTAACTGGCGTTGGCCGACTCGTCGTCGGCGTCGAAGCTGTACGCGTCCTTCATAATAAATTCCTTGGCGCGCATGAGGCCGAAGCGTGGGCGGATTTCGTCACGGAACTTGGTCTGAATCTGGTAAAAATTGACGGGCAACTGGCGGTACGAGTTAAACTCATCGGCGACGAGGGTGGTGATGACCTCCTCATGCGTCGGGCCGAGCACCCACTCCTTCCGGGCGCGATCCTTCACGTGAAAAAGCACGTCCTTCGCCGTCTCGAGCCGGCCGCTCCTGGCCCAGATGGCGAGCGGCTGGAGCGCCGGCATGAACACCTCCAGCGCCCCGGCGCGATCCATCTCCTCGCGGACGATGGCCTCGACTTTCTTGAGCGCCCGCAGGCCAAGCGGCAGAAACGTGTAAAGCCCGCCGGTAAGTTTTCGCACCAGGCCGGCACGCAGCAGCAGCTTGTGAGAAATGATCTCCGCCTCGGAGGGCGACTCCTTCAACGTCGGGATAAATGTCTGGGACCAGCGCATTGTAAAAAATGGGATTCGCCGGTCGCTTGGCCGGCGCTTGGCTAATCGAACAGGAAAAACCGGGGGAAGTCGAACCGAAACGCCCGCCGGCTACTTGACGGTGTTGACCAGCGGCGCCAAGCCTTGGATGCGTACCTCGAGCGTGTCTTCGGACTCGATCGATCCGATTCCGGACGGCGTGCCGGTGAGGATGATGTCGCCGGGCAGCAGGGTCATGTTCGTCGAGATGAAGCTGACCAGCTCCGAACAACTGAAAATCATCTGTGCCGTGGAGGAGTTCTGGCAAAGCTGCCCGTTTTTGAACAACTGAATCGTCAGGCAATCGGGATCGATCTTCGTCTCGATGTACGGGCCAAGCGGCGTGAAGGTGTCGAACGACTTGGCCCGCGCCCATTGGCTCTCGGAATTCTGGATCGTCCGATCGCTGATGTCCTGCGCCGCCGTGTAGCCGAGTATGTAGCGGCTGGCCGCCTTCGGTGTGACATTGCGGATGCTGCGGCCGATTACGATGGCCAACTCCGCCTCGTAATCGGTCCGGTGCTTCTCGAACGGGATTTCGATTTTCCCGCCGTCGGGCAGGATCGACTTGGGGGATTTCAGCCAGAAGAGCGGTGTCTTGGGAATCTCGAGACCGGACTCAGCTGCATGGTCGGCGTAGTTGAGCCCCACGGCGATGATCTTCGAGGGCTGAACCGGAACGAGCGTCCGAAACCCTTTTTTTGGAATCGGCGTCTTTTGGAAGGATGGTGCCCCAAAAATATCGCCCTTGAGCTTGTACAAGTCTCCATCGACGACCTTGGCGTAAAAGATATTATCCCCCTTCTGAAATAGCCCGATTGCTGCCATGCTGCGGCTTTGTTACCAAGCGAATCATGGCGACGCAAGGAAAAACGGTTTTTGGGCCTATTTTATGGGCTGCATCGTCAATGGATCGCGCATCGGCAGCTCTTTCACCCCGCCCTTGGCCAAGCGGCCCAAGTTCACCGGATGATCGGGGTGACCCTTCAGAATCTCCTCTTTTTGTCCGACAATCAGGATGATCACTTGGCCAAGCTTGAGCCGCTGCTTGGCCACGCGCTGCACTGCGGCGATGTCCACCGCCTCGATGTTGTCGCGGTAGCTCGCCCAGTAATCCGGCTGCTTGGCGTAGCGACCAATCATCTCGTCGCCGGCAAACGCCGAGACCACCTGCGACGCCGAGGCGAAGTTGTTTGGGAACGTGTCGATGAACGACTTTTTCGCCGTTAGCAGTTCCTCCGCGGTCACCGGCTCCCGTGTGATTCGCTCGATCTCCTCAAGCACGATCGACGTCGCGAAGGCGACCGTGCGCGACTTGGACTGGAACCCGGCGCGGAATACCACCGGGTAATGCGCTCCCCCCGGAAACGCCGACCGCGCCGAGTAGGCCAGTCCCTCGTCCGAACGCACACGGTTGGTGATGCGCGACGTGAAGCCGCCGCCGCCGAGCACGTCGTTCATCATCTGGATCGCGTAGTAGTCCGGGTCGTCCCAGCGGATGCCCGGTAGTATGATCGACACACGGCCCTGGTTCACATCCTTATCGACAATGTACACTCCCGACTTGCCGTACTCCCGTTGCTGCGGCACCGGCGGCGTTTTTTTGCCGGGGTGCGGCCAGGCGGCGAACACGCCGTCGAGTCGCTTGAGCATCGCTTCGCGATCGAAGTCGCCGCTGATCGATACGATGAAGTTTCGCGGATGCACCCACTCGTGGTGAAACGCCAAAAGATCCTCCCGGCGAATTCCCTCGAGCGACGCGGCCGTCGTGTGGCGGTTGAACCAAAAGTCCTCGCCATAGGCTAGGAAGTTGCGCTCGCGCGACTCGATGTTTCTTGAGTCATCGTTGCGCTGCTTCAGCCCCTGCAACGCCTGGGTCTTGCGCAGCGCCAGTTTGTCCTCCTGAAAACTCGGAGCGGCCAGCACAGCCCGCAAAATCTCAAAGCCACGATCGACGTCCTTCGACAGCAGATTCAGGCTCACGCTGCCGTTTAACCCACCAAAACTGCTCGAAAGCCTTGCCGCGAGAAACTCCAGTTCCTCGTCCAGTTCGTCCGCCGGCAAGGAAGGAATCCCCCCTCGTGCCATCAGTGAACCAGTTAGGCCGGCCAAGCCCTCCTTGCCTTTCGGGTCGAGGTAGCTGCCGCCGCGGATGTTCACCGACAGGTCAATCAGCGGCCGTTCGCGATCAGGATAAATGTAAACAACCACCCCTGATTCCAGCTCCACGCGGTAGTCGGCCGGGGTTGGAGCATCATAAATTAATGGCGGGAATATCAACTTCTCCGGTCGGTCCGGAATCTCCTGTGCCTGGCCAAGCGCCAGCCCAAGGACCGCAACCGAGCCGAGCGCCATATTTTGCTTCATAGATAAATTCATTTTTATCGTTCCTTGATTATTTGCTCAATTCAGCGATTCGCTCCGCCACTTTCACCATGATGATTTTCATCAGGCCCTGCTGTTTACCATCAGCTTGCCCAAGCTGGGCCTCCATCGTCTGCAACTGTTGCTGCAGTCGCTCGAGGTTTATCTCCGACTTGATCTGATTTGCGATGCGGCGCACGACCGCCTGCTGATCGCCACTCAACCCGGCCAGCGCAGGGTCATCCGGTATCTTCGCTCCTGCCTTCCGCGTGAATGTCGCTACGGTGCGATTTTTCTTTGTAAGATATTTTTGGGCCACGCGCCGGATATCCTCCACCGTGACTTCGAGAATACTCGGGATTTCTGTATTGATCGATTTCCAGTCGCCACCTCCTTCGTACTGAATCAATTGCACCAGTAGATGAAAGTTCGATGAAGCACGGCGCACTGCCATCGCGGCGAAATTGTTTTTAACCTTCTGTAACTCTCGCGCGGAGACTGGCTCGTTCTTCAACCGCTCAACCTCTGCGTAAATCGCCGCCTCAACGTCGCCCGGTATTTTCGGTTCCTTCGCCTCACCGCCGATGTTGAACTTACCGGCATACTTTCGCGCCATTTGGTGCGCGAACGCCGACGTGGCCACTTCGTCGCCAAGCACGAGCGACTTGTGCAACCGACCGGAGCGTCCGGATAACACCGCCGCGAGCACCTCCAAGGCGTAGGCGTCGGGATGCCCCGCAGCCGGCGTATGCCACAGGATGTCCACCTGCGGATTGGCCTCCGCCTCGGCGTTCATTCTCTTCTCAACTTTCTGTGCCACTTCCTCGGTGACGACCTCGGGCGGATTGCGTTTGCCTCGCGGGATGCGCTCGAAGTAGCGCTCGCAGAGCTTGGCCGCCTCGTCGGCCTTAAAGTCGCCAACGAGTATGAGAGTGATGTTTTGCGGCGCATAGTGGAGAGCATAAAACTCGTCTGCCTGCGCTTTGGTTATGGCCGGGATGTCTGACGGCCAGCCGATCACTGGCCAGCCGTACGGGTGCGACTCCCAGAACATCGCCTCGAGCGATTCCTGAAATTTACCAAGCGGCGTGGATTCGGTACGCATACGCCGCTCCTCGAACACCACGTCTCGCTCGGCGTAAAACTCGCGGAACACCGGCCTTAACAGCCGCTCCGACTCCATCCACACCCAAAGCTCGAGCTTGTTCGCCGGCACGGTAATGAAGTAGCCGGTCATGTCGTTGGACGTGAAGGCGTTCATGCCGGACGCGCCGGCGGTGGTGTAGATGCGGTCGAACTCGTTCTTGACGAGCACCTCACGCTGCGCGGCGATCAGTTCCATGAACTCAGCCTCGAGTTCGCGGTAGCGCTTGGTCTTATTTTCCGGCTTAGCCATGTCGTCGATCTCGCCGCGCCGCAGGGCCAGTCGCATCTTGGCCTCCTCTCTGCGCATGGCGGTGCGCACCACTTCCTGCTGATCAATGATCTCGGCGTCGCGCTTGGCATCGCTCGTGCCGATGGTCGGCGTGCCCTTGAACATCATATGCTCGAAGAGGTGCGCGATACCGGTGATGCCAGGGCGCTCGTTGACGCTGCCGACGCGCGCCACCCATCCACCGGCGATGACCGGCGAGTGGTGCCGCTCGATCATGAGCAGTTTCATGCCGTTGGAGAGCGTGCGCTCGTCAACCGGCACTTGCTGCGCCTGGCCAAGCGCCGCTCCGGCGAGGGTGATTGCCAAGCCAAGCGCCCGGCGGTGGGCTCGTTGTATTCCTGTTTTTGATTTCACGGTTAAAGTGCTTCTGGCTGTTAGCGGACTGCCACCGTCCGGTCAATCGGCGTCGTGGATGTGATCGACTTCGAGGTTGCAGTAGTTGACGCTGGCGCCGTCCGTATGCAGACGCTTCACCAGCCCCAGCTTGTTGTACTGAATCGTCTTGAGCAGTTCCTGGTCTAGCTTGGCTTGGTTCACAGCACCCGTTGAGCAACGCGATTAGCCGTCAAAAGCAGCGGCCAATCAATCCCAATTCCTCAGTTCGCGGGCGCATCCGGGATGTCGAAAACCGTCAGGCCAAGTGCGATCAGCAAAATCCCGAACCCCAGCCGAAACCAGCCTTTGGTCGCGAGCCGGCCCGGCTTGGCCAGCATCCACTCGATCATGTCGCGCATACGCCACGGCGAAATCACCCACCACATGCACATGAAAATGATGGCGTACGCCCAGACAGCGAACACGAGTCGCCACTCCGACATGTGCGCCTCCGGCGCAGCCAGCATGTAATCGCGCTGTGTGTCGAGCATCAGCTTGGCCAGGAGTAGCATGAAAACCGCAAGACCGCGCACCGCCAAAAAGTCGCGCAGATAAATGCACGAGCCGATCCCCACCGCGCCGAAGCCGATGTAAAACCAATGCTTAATTTCCCGGTAGTCCGCCATGTCCTCGGACTTTATGTTCCAGAGAAACCAAGCCGTGGCGGCGAGAACCAACACGTAGCCGGGCGCGTTGGCGCGGGGGAACGCCCGCATCGCCTGGCCAACCGCAGCCGGCCTGGCCAGGCTGTAGCCGGAGAGCGCCGCCAGGAACACGCCAAGCAAAACCGACAAGTTAGCAAGGCTGACCGCATTGTTCATCTTGATGCCGACGTAAAGAAATACACCGACAAAAGCCAGTAGAAAACCAAACAGCGGCAGCGTTGCCGACGACTCTTTTGTTTGCTCTTTCACGTGTCAGTCTAAATTCACGATGGCCGGGTCGCCGTAAAGGGTAAACGAGCCGTTGCGGCTGATTTTCAATTCCATCAGCTCTCCTCGGAACCGATTGCCGCCGTCGAACACTACGATCTTATTGCACCGCGTGCGCCCCTCCATCCGGGCGGCATTGCGGCGGCTTGGCCCCTCGACGAGCACCTCCATCGTTTTGCCGACAAATCCCTCATATCGCCTGGTTCCCATCTCATCGATCGCCGCGAGTACCATCGCGTGCCGCTGCTCGATCAACTCTCTCGGCAGTTGGTTCTCCATTGCGGCCGCCGGCGTGTCGCGGCGTGTGGAGTACTTGAAAACAAACGCATTGTCGAACTGAACCTCGCGGCAGAGCGACATCGTCGCCTCAAACTCCTCCTCCGTCTCGCCGGGAAACCCGACGATGATGTCCGTCGTGACGCCGATGCCAGGCCTGACGGCACGCAGCTTACCCACGATCTCCAAAAACCGCTCGCGCGTGTAGCCGCGATGCATGCGCTTGAGCATCGCATCGCTGCCGCTCTGCACCGGGATATGTGCGCTTTCGCAGAGCTTGGCCAAGCGCCCGTACGCCTCGATCAAGTCATCGCCGTAGCCCTTGGGGTGCGGCGATGTGAAGCGAATCCGGTCAAGCCCGTCGATCCCGTGCACCGCCTCGATCAACTGCACGAACGCCGACTTGCCATCCCGCTCACCGATCTCGCGGCGGCCGTAACTCGTCACGATCTGCCCGAGCAGCGTCACCTCGCGCACACCACGGTTCACCAACTCGCGGCACTCGCTTACGATGTCGTCGATCGACCGGCTCCGCTCCCGCCCGCGCGTCTCCGGCACGATGCAGAACGTGCAAAACTGGTTGCACCCCTGCATGATGCTGACGAACGAAGTGACCGGCCTTTTGTCGCTCGCGCCGTTTAGTAGATGCTCGCGGATCGTCGCCTCGCTGCCCTTCTCCTCGCCGGTATCGACCACTCCCCCGGTGCGGCCGGCTATCAGGTCGCCGATGTGATCGGCCGTGCGATGAAATTTTTGCGTACCGACCACTAGGTCCACGTCCGGCAGCTTGTCGATCAGCTCCCGCCCTCGGCTCTGCGCCATGCAGCCCATGAAGCCCAGCACCGCCTTGCGGTTTTTCGAGCGCAACTGCCCGGCGACGTGGCTCATTTTGCCAAGCGCCTTCTGCTCGGCGGCATCGCGCACGCTGCACGTGTTGAGCAGGATGACATCCGCCGTCAGGGCGTCAGCTGTCATGCTGTAGCCCTTGGCCACCAACTGCGCCGCGACCGCCTCGGAGTCGCGCTCGTTCATCTGGCAACCATAAGTTTTTATAAAGACACTCGGCATGCGCTGCTCACCGCTCACTTATTAATACCTCACCAGCGACTGCACCGGCACGTCACCCATTTTGGCCCGGCCGTCAAGAAAGCCCAGCTCGATGAAAAACACCGCCTCTACCACCTGCCCGCCGGCCTTGGCCACGAGGCCCGCCGCCGCCGCCGCCGTGCCGCCCGTGGCCAACAGATCATCCACCAACAGCACGCGTTGGTCCGCCGAGACGGCGTCGGTATGGATGGCAATGGTGTTGCTACCGTACTCAAGCTCGTAGCTTTCCTCAATGGTTTCCGACGGCAACTTGCCCTTTTTGCGGATAGGCACGAAGCCCACGCCCAACTCGCGGGCCATCGCCGCGCCGAAAATAAAGCCGCGCGCATCGATCCCGGCGACGACATCCACTGTGTCAGCCGAATGCCCACCGAGCAGGTGGCTTATGCAACCGTCGAGCAGCCGGGCGTCAGCCAGCACCGGCGTGATGTCCTTGAATTGAATCCCCTCCTCGGGGAAATCCGGCACGTTGCGGATCCCCGCCTGCAATTCCTCCAGCGTAACGTCGGTCGAAGCCATGGCGGGCAATGTCTCCGCTTGGCCAACCGGCGTCGAGTTTATTGCGGCGAAGCCTCGAGTTGATCGAGCATTTTTCCCAGCTTGGCCAGGTCGCCATTCTGCAACTGCCGAATCCACTCGCGCGGGATGCCGAACCGGTGGCCGATCTCGTCTAGCGTGGGTACAAGAGCGCAAGAAAAAAACGAAACAGCTTGCCAACGTCCCCCGGATCATGGACACTTGGACATGGCGGCAGAACAAAGCGTAGGCTTACTCGATTCAGCCTTTTATCAACCGGCGAACACTTTTTTCCCGGCCCAGGCTGGCTTGGCCCTAACGTACGACGATCTCACCCTTTCAACCCTTTACTCGGATATTCTCCCGAGAAATGCCTCGCTCGACACCGAGTTGGCGGGGGGATTGCGCCTGCACCTCCCTGTCATCTCAGCCGACATGGACACCGTCACCGAGTCCCGCATGGCCATCGGCATGGCGATCAACGGCGGCCTTGGCCTGATCCACTACAACATGCCGGAGAAGCAGCAGCTCAAGGAGGTAAGCCGCGTCAAGAACCACGTCCACGGACTCATCCAGGAGCCGATCACCGTCGCGCCCGATAAGAGCGTGGGCGATGTGATCGAGTTGATCGAGACCAAGCGCTACTCCTTCAGCACCTTCCCCGTCGTGGGCGACGACCGCAAACTCGTCGGCCTGCTCTCTGGCAACGTCCTCAAGCCGCGCTACGCCGCCAAGCAAGTCACCAGCGCACTCGTCCCGCGCGACCAGGTGCAAACCATCCTCGAAAGCCAGCTCGGTGCCGACCCGATCGCCATCGCCGACCAGTTTTTCACCGACCACCCCGGCATCAATAAACTGCTGGTGGTAGACGATAACGACGAACTCCACGGCCTGTTCACCCTGAGCGACATCGAGCGAATCACCACCGAGAAACTCTCGCAGTTCCGGCCGGCGCGCGACAATCACTTCCGGCTGCTCTGCGGGGCAGCCGTCTCCACCCCGCGCAACGACGACGGCGAGCTCGACCGCGAACGCATCGTGACGCACATCGGCGCATTGATTGAGCGCGGCGCAGACGTCATCGCCGTCTCAACCGCGCACGGCCACTCGAAGGGCGTCGGCGACGCCGTCGCATTGATCCGCGAGGCCTATTCAGATTTACCCCTCATCGCCGGCAACGTCACCACCGCCGCCGGGGTTGACTACCTCGCCGACAAAGGCGCGAACATCATCAAAATTGGCCAGGGGCCCGGCTCAATCTGCACCACGCGACTCGTCGCCGGGGTGGGCATCCCTCAGATGACCGCCCTCTACGTCGCCAGCCAGGCAGCCAAGGCCAGGGGCGTCAGCCTCCTCGCCGACGGCGGCATCACCAAGTCGGGCGACATCGTCAAGGCACTCACGCTGGCCGACGGCGTGATATGCGGCGGCCTGCTCGCCGGCTGCCCAGAGACGCCCGGCCAAGTGATGGAGATCAGCGGTAAGCTCTACAAACAATACCGCGGCATGGGCAGTTTGGCCGCGATGAAATCCGGCTCCGCCGCCCGCTACGGCCACGCGCTGAGAGAAGCCAATCGCAAAGTCGCCGCCGAGGGCATCGAGGCTCTCAAGGAAGTGTCGGAGAATCTGGATCAACTTCTGGCCCAGTTGATCGGGGGCGTCCAAGCCGGCATGGGCTACCTCGGCGCAGCCACCCTCCCCGACCTCCGGACCAAGGCCCGCTACACCCGAATCAGCCCGGCCGGCCAAAAGGAAGCCGCCCCCCACGACGTCGTAGAAATGAAAGCCAGCTCCTAACTCGCTTGGTCAAGCGCTTGGGTTACGACGGTTTTCTTCTCCGACTTGAGGCGGAGTTGGCCACAGGCGGCGTCGATGTCGGTGCCTTTTTCGATGCGCACGGTCACCCGGACGCCCTTGCGGTACAGCGCGTCGCGGAACCGACCGACGGTCTCGTCGCTTGGCCGCTTTAGCTCGATGCCGTCCACGGGGTTGTACGGAATGAGGTTGACCTTGCACTGCAGCCGCTTGGCCAAGCCGCTCAACGCCTCGACCTGATCCAACTCGGTATTGACACCGTCGATCAAAATATACTCAACCCAGATCATCCGGCCCTTGGCCTGCTGATACGCCTCGCAGGCGGAGATCAGTTCCTCGAGCGGATACTTGCGGTTGATCGGCATGATCTTGTCGCGTACCTCGTCGGTCGCGCCGTGCAACGAGATCGCGAGGTGATATTGCTGCGGCATTTCGGCGAGGCGGCGAATCTGCGGCGCGAGGCCGCTGGTGGACACGGTGATCTTGCGCGCGCCGATGTTCAGCCCCCACGATGAGTTGAAAATTTCGAGCGCGCGGATGAGGTTGGCGTAGTTGGCGAGCGGCTCGCCCATGCCCATCATAACGATGTTGTTTACCAGCCCCCCCTGCGACTTGGCCGGCTCACCGCCCTTGGCCAAGTGCCAACGCTCGACAGCCAGCACTTGATCCACAATCTCGGATGCGTCGAGGTTGCGCTTGTAGCCCATGAGACCGCTTGCGCAAAACTTGCAGCCGTAGGCGCAACCGACCTGCGACGAGACACAGATCGTGTGCCGGTCGCTTCTGTTGCCGTCCATGCCGACAGATGCCGGAATCAAAACGCTCTCGATCAGTTCCCCGTCGGCGAGGCGCCAGAGGAACTTCACTGTACCGTCTCGCGAGCGTTGCTCCTTGGCCAACTCGAGTGGCTTGAGCAGAAACGAACCGGCAAGTTGGTCGCGCAACTCCTGCGGCAGATCGCTCATCTCGTCGATCGAGCAGGCACGCTTTTTGTAGAGCCATCCGAGGATCTGCGTCACGCGATAGCTTTTGTGACCCCACTCGACGAGGATGCTCTCCACCTCCTCAGCGTTGAGCGAGCGTAGTTCTCGGTTGGGTGCTTGGTTGCGTTTAGTCATTCGGCAGATAAAAATTTTGCGTGTACTCGCGCACCATGCGGGTGGTGTCGTACTGGGCCGCCAGCGTAACCATGGCCCGGCGGATTTTCCCGATCCACGCCCTCGGGATACCTCCATCGTCGCGGTCGTAAAAGCAGGGGATTACCTCGCAGGAAAGCACCTTGTACAGGTTCTCGCTGTCCAATTTGTCCTGCTCCTCGACATTGTCGGCGTGTTCGTCGGCGCCGATGGCAAAGCCGTTTGTGCCATCGTAACCCTCCCGCCACCAGCCGTCCAAAATACTCAGATTAAGGCAGCCATGGCAGGTGGCTTTCATGCCGCTCGTGCCGGAAGCCTCGAGCGGCCGCCGCGGGTTATTCAGCCAAACGTCGCAGCCGGACACCATCTGCCGCGCGACGTGCACGTCGTAATTCTCGAGGAACACCAGATGCCCGCTCAGCTTGGAGTGGTGGCTCATATGGATGATTTTTTGAATCAACCGCTTGCCCTCGTCGTCGCGCGGGTGCGCCTTGCCAGCGAAGACAAACTGCACCGGCCGCCGCTGATCACGCGCCAGGTTCACAAGATTTTCTAAATGGTCGAAGACCAGCGGCGCGCGCTTATAGGTGGCGAAGCGCCGGGCGAAACCGATCGTCAACGCGTCCGGGTTGAGCAGGTGATCGAACGCAATGAAGTCGCTTGGCTTCGAGCGATGCTCTTGATCCTGCAAACGCCGCCGGGCGAACTCGATCAGCTCACGCCGCAGCCGGTAGCGCAGCGCCCAAAGCTCCTCGTCACTGACAAACGACCCGTCCCCCATGCGCGCCCAAAACTCCGGCTTGGCCAATTCCTGCGGCCAGTCCGCCGCCGGTTCCGCTTGACCAAGCTTGCGACGCCAGAATTTTCGCACCGGCCCTTTCATCCAGCCGGCCAGGTGGATACCGTTGGTCACGTGGCCGATCGGCACCTCGTCCACCGACGCCTCCGGATAAAGACCATGCCACATCTCGCGGCTGACCTGCCCGTGCAACTCGCTCACTCCATTGGCCGCGCGTGCTGCCTTGAGCGCGAGCACAGTCATGCAAAACTCCTCGTTGTCGTCGTCCGGGTTCACCCGGCCAAGCGCGAGCAACTCCTTGGCGCTGACGTTGAGCTGCCCGTACAGGTGCCGTACCGCGTAATCCATCAACTCATGGCCAAAACGATCATGACCGGCCGGCACCGGCGTGTGAGTCGTGAACAGGCACTGCCGCCTTGCTCCGGCCAGCGCCTCGTCAAAACCGGCACCCCCGGCGATCTGCTCGCGCATTAACTCCAGCGCAAGAAACGCCGCATGGCCCTCGTTCATGTGAAATACCGACGGCTCCACGCCGAGCCGCCGCAACAGCCTCACCCCACCCACGCCAAGCAGGATTTCCTGCATGATGCGCGTCGAGTTGTCACCGCCGTACACGCGCCGCGTGAGGTCGCGAAAGTGCGGCTGGTTTGTCGGCAGATTGGCGTCGATCAGATAAACCGGGCAGCGGCCGACATTAACCACCCAGGCGCGAAAAGACACCGGCTCGGCAGCGATCTCCACCGTGCAAAATAGCGGCTGGCCGTCGTCGTCCAGCACCGACTCGAGCGGAAGATTCTGCGGGTCAAGCTGGCTGTAATACTCCGTCTGCCAGTTCTCAGCACTAATCGCCTGCTGAAAATAGCCCTCGCGGTAAAACAGGCTGATGCCGACAAAGCCAAGCCCAAGATCGCTGGCCGATTTGGCGTGGTCGCCGGCCAGCATACCCAGGCCGCCGGCCGCGATCGGCAGCGTCTCGTGAAAGCCAAACTCCGCGCTGAAATACGCCACCGGCCGCCTGGCCAGGCCGGGCGCATGCTCCGCCGCCCAAGTGCCGGTCGCGCTCAGATAGGCGTCGAACTGCCGGAGCACCTCCTGCACGCGGCCGTTGAACTCCTCGCCAAGCAGCCGCACCCGCAGTTCCTCGTCCGACAACTCCCGCAGCACCGCCACGGCGTTGTGATAAAGGTAACGCCACGCGCGCGGCGACAGTTCCTCGAACACATCCTGCGCATCCTGGTTCCACGTCCACCACAGGTTGCGAGCCAGCCGGTTCAGGCCGGCGACGGTGGTGTCAATTTGATTCAGGGAGTCCACTCTTGACTTGTTGAGATCGGGGCCACATCCCCGACCTTGGGGCAGCATCCTATTCCCACAGAGGGTTTCCGGCAAGTTAGCTCAGCGTCATCGGGTCGATATCGATCATGAGGCGGATGTCGTCGGGAATCTGCAACGCCTCCTGTTTGGCCGAGAGTTTGCGGCTGAGCGCGGACATCTGTGGGGTGCGAATCATGACCTGATAACGGTAGAAATTTTCGGCGCGCAGCAGCGGCGCGGGCGCGGGGCCGGCGACGACGACGTCACCCAGTTCCCCTGCCAATTCGTCCATCTCCTTACGCAGGTGGTTGGCGAAAAACTTGACGCGATCCTCACTACGGCCGCGCAGTGTCAGCAACGCCACGCGGCTGACCGGCGGGTAGCGCAACTCCTGCCGAAACTCGATTTCCTGCTCGTAAAAACCGATGAAGTCATGCCGGCGCGCGTATTGGATCGACGGGTGAAACGGCGTGAACGACTGCACGTACACCTCGCCCTCGACGTCGCCGCGCCCAGCCCGGCCGGCCACCTGCGTGAGCAGTTGAAACGTCCGCTCGCTGGCACGGAAGTCCGGGATGTGCAGGCTCAGGTCAGCATGAATGATCCCGACCAGCGTCACGTTCGGGAAGTGCAGCCCCTTGGCGATCATTTGCGTGCCCAGCAGAATATCTATTTTTCCTGTGCGAAAATCGCCGAGTATACGCCGGTAATCCTCCTTGCGCTTGAGCGTGTCGGAGTCCATCCGCTTGACCTTGGCCATCGGGAAGCTCTTGGTCAGGGCGGCCTCGACCTTCTCCGTGCCCAAGCCGGCGAAGCGGATCGCCGCGTTGCCGCAACCCTCCTGCGGACACTTGTTCGGCGCGGCCTCGACGTGGCCGCAAATGTGGCACATCAATTGTTGCGCGGCGCGATGGTAGGTCAACGACACGCTGCAATTCGGGCACTCGGCGACGAAGCCGCAGTCGGGGCACTGCAACGACGACGACCAGCCGCGCCGGTTGAGAAATAGCATCACCTGCTCTTTTTTCTCAAGCCGCTGCAGGATCGCCTCGCGCAGTTGCGGTGAGAAAATACTGATGCCCTTCTCCTTGCGACCCGCACTGCGCATGTCGATCACGCGAACAAGCGGCATGTTTATATTGTCCACCCGCTCGGTGAGCGAGAGCAGGACGTACTTGCCACGCTGCGCGTTGTGGTAACTCTCCATCGACGGCGTCGCCGAGCCGAGCACCACCGCCGCGCCCTCCTGCTGGCCGAGCACCACCGCGAGGTCACGGGCGTTGTAGCGCGGCGCTTCCTCCTGTTTGTATGAGTGCTCGTGCTCCTCGTCCACGATCACCAGGCCAAGCGGTTCCACCGGCGCGAACACCGCCGAGCGAGCGCCGATGACGATGCGCGCCCTGCCCTGCCGAATCTTGTGCCACTCGTCATGCCGCTCCCCGGCAGAGAGGTGGCTGTGCAGCACGGCGACTAATGTCTGCTGCGGCCCGTGGCTGAATCGCGCCTTGAACCGCTCGACTGTCTGCGGCGTCAGCGAAATCTCCGGCACGAGTACGATGGCGCCCTGCCCTTGGCCAAGCGCGTGCGCGATCGCCTGCAGATACACCTCCGTCTTGCCGCTGCCGGT
>JASLKI010000354.1 GCA_030747575.1 Verrucomicrobiota bacterium
TTGATATATTTTGCAACTCTTTTTGGTGCACTTGAGGTCGGCCACGCGCCCGCTTTTGGGTAAGCTTGGCCTGTTTTTTTTGTTCTCTACTGAAATTCGCCTATTTACAAAGAAACAGGAGAATTTAGATTGAGAGATTGACTTAACCCTTGAATTTCTTGGCGCCTAGGCAGGCGTTGTTGTAACAATCTTTATATTCATTGGGTGTAATGGATATATTTCTACAAGTGCTTCTAGAAACTACCATTTTCCATAGCGTTTGGGCGCATCTAGAACCGGGGGTAATGTCTCGTTGCGAACTATACACTGGCGTTACCTTTGTTATGCCAACGGTGAGGAGGAACTCTACGACCTTAAAAATGATCCAGGCGAGTGGATCAACCTTTCGGAAATCCGAGTTTGGCCAAGGTTAAGGAGCGCTTAGCTTCGATAGGGGTAGACCGACTAAAATCCAGCGCCCTTAGTCTTAGTTTGGATGCGGCAAAGGTACATATCCGAGGTGAGATACAGGGTCGAACCATCGTTGCCCCAAGCGACGTTGGCAATACTTTCTCCGGTGACCAAGCGGCCGAGCAACTCTCCTTTGGGTGAAAGGATCAGCACTCCGCCTGCGCCGGTGGCGAAGACGTTGCCTTTGGTGTCAACTTTCAGGCCGTCACCTCCGCTGCGCGGAACACGATCATCTTTTGATGAATCAAAAAATACTTCTGGATCACCGAGATTGCCATCCTCCTTGACAGGAAAAGCGCGCCAAACGGGATCGCTGCTATCGC
Organism: Verrucomicrobiota bacterium; assembly: GCA_030747575.1. Taxonomy (GTDB): domain Bacteria; phylum Verrucomicrobiota; class Verrucomicrobiia; order Limisphaerales; family UBA1096; genus UBA1096. The sequence continues at coordinate 774 of JASLKI010000354.1, forward strand.
TGTTGGCCACGTAAAGTAAGTTATGATCGGGCGAGAAACCGATGCCGTTTGGACGTGACATGTCCTTGTATTGCAATGTAACTGTGCCGTCTTTTTCCAGCCGATAGACTCCGCAAAAATCGATTTCACGCATAGGATCGTTGGCGCGCTGTGGTAATCCGTAAATGGGATCTGTAAAATAGATGTCACCATTCTTTCGTATGGCTAAATCGTTGGGGCTGTTGAGCCTCTTCCCATCCCAACGATCGGCCAGAGTGACTTTGCCCCCCCCCTTGGTGACGACAGATATGCGGCGATCACCATGCTCGCATAGTACTAGTCGTCCTAGTGAGTCAAGAGCGAGTCCATTACTGCCAGGTTCTCGACCGTAATCGGCGACACCAGTATAGCCTGCCGGCTTCATGAAGTCCGAGGCTCCCACACCTTCCTGCCACTTTATTACGACATTATTCGGTATGTCGGAAAAGAGGACGAATCCACCATATTTATTGTTTTCCTCGGGTACCCAAACCGGGCCTTCCGACCACTCGAACCCGCCGCAGAGTACTTCGATTTTGGCATCCTTGGGGATTAGTTGATTAATTTCAGTTTCAAAACGGTCTACCCGGCCGATGTGCGCGAAGTTGGTTGTGTTTTGTCCAAAGCTTGCCGCTTTTAGAGCGACAAGCAAAGTTACCGTGATTAGATATTTCATTTTGTTAATTGGTTATTTTAAAGCGCTGTAACCCATGAGCTTGAAATTTCCCGCCAATTGGGAATAGCCGGGGTTGATTTGACTCAACAGTATGCCAACAAACTTCTCTTTTGGATCAACCCAAAAGGATGTGTAAAAATAACCACCCCCGTTGAAGCTTCCTTGAGATTCTGGATGGAGATGTTTTTCGGAGTTGATAACGACGCTGACGCTAAGGCCAGATGCCGTGCTAGATTCCGGGTTGGATTGGTGTATGCCTCGGGAGATCATATTAACAGTCTTGCGGCCAAGGATTCGTTTGCCGTCAAGTTCACCTCCATTGACCAGCATTTGCAGAAAAAGGGCGTAATCGATTGCCGTGGATATTAGGCCGGCTCCGCCGAGAGCGATCTTGTCGGGATTACGTTTCCACCATTCTGGTTTGTTATTAGGCGCTTTTTCATCGAAAACGCTCTCATCGAAAAGTGCCAGCTTTCCATCCTTCGTGGTGTAGACTGAAGAGACCCTGTTCCATTTGTTTTTTGGGACTGCAAAACCGGTATCTTTCATTTTTAGTGGCCTGAAAAGTTCCTCCCTCATGTATTTGGCAAATGGCCGTCCATCGAGTACTTCGATTACTCGCCCAAGGACATCCATGTTCATACCGTAGGTATTACCTTCACCAGGTTCGTGAGCTAGAGGAACACCGGCGAGCCGTTTTATATTCTCTTCCAGGCTGATGTCTTCCCCGGGCCAGGCATCGATGATTTTTTCTTTCATATATCCGGCGCGACCCTTGTAGGTGAAAATCGGATAAACAATTCCCGAGGTGTGTGTGAACAGTTGGTTCATCCGAATTTTTTTCTTTGCAAGTTGAGTGACGAATGCCTGTTTTTTTCCATCCCACGATTCTAGAACAGTCTGTTCTTTAAATTCAGGCAGGATGGATCCCAGTTCGGTATACATATTGTATTCAGCCTTTTCGAATAACTGCAAAGCGGCCACTGTAGTAATCAACTTCGACATGGAGGCAATTCGGAAGAGAGTATCTTTTTTGAGTGGTTTTTTACTTTCTATATCGGCCCAGCCAAATGCTTTATGATAACCAATTTTTCCATCTTTAATCAGTATCCCTACTGCTCCGGGAACTTCCTTACGGTCGACGCAACCTTGAATCATTGTGTCAATTCGCTTTAAACGTTCTTCGTCAAATCCGGCTTTTGACGGATTTGAATTTTTCAAATCTTTTGCTTGGCCGCAACTAATAGTGATCAGAAATGTCGCGATAAAAATAGATGTTTTTCTGTTCAATGCCATAGAATTAGTGAGGGGTATTCAACCTGCTTCATCCTAGATGTCGAGTCATTCCTGTCTGGCGCAACTTGATCAAGTGTTACGCGGTTGTTTCCGCTTTGCAGAGCGCCTGCAAAGATTGGTTTTGTTTGGATGATTGAATCTACAAGTGCATGCAGACAAAAAAAGCCCCGAACATTAACAACGAGGCTCAAAATCTTATGCGGTTTTGTTATCCCTTAAATCGCTTAGCAATAATACAGGCGTACTAACGCAAAAGAGCAGAGTAGTAAATGTTTACAGAGTTAAAGTGAAAATTCTGTCTAGACCATGAGTCTAGACAGGCGTATTTCCTAAGGAATAGACGCGCTTTAAAACTGATGCTTTTGGCGCTGCTGAGATGAATAGTATTTTAGTGCAGTTTATTTTTCAGCTAGTTTTAAATTCCAATTTTAATGATTATTAGCCATTCTTTTTAGATCTTGTACAAGTGTTTCTGGAGTCCATGAATTACCAATATATATAGTTTGTATTACGCCGTTCGGATCAACGATTACAGTTCTTAAATTATGATCCCAGTCTGTTATAGAGGCTTTTGGTCGCCTTACTATTATACCAAACCTTGAGGTCATCTCGTCAATGACAGACGAATTTGCAGTAACAAAGCTCCATTTCTTTAAATCTGAGGAGAAGGCCTTTGAATAATTTTTCAGAATCTTAGGCGTGTCAAAATCAGGGTCGAAACTAATGGAGAGTAAATGCCAGTCTTTACTTATATTAATATCCTTCAAGGCATCATATACTTCGCGAAAATGCTGTGACATTCTAGGGCAAAAATCTGGAATGGGGCATCGCGTATACATAAAAGTGAACACTAAAATTCGGCCTCGAAACGAGGTTAGCTGAATTACCTTATTTTCTTGATCAATTAAGGAATAGTTCGGTAATTCATCCCCAACCCGTAGCGGCTCAATTTCATCTAAAGTAAGTGAGTTTGTAGGTTCATTTTTAATACTTGATTGTACTCTTTTTGGGCGATTTACAACATCTATTTTCTCTATCCAGCTTTCTTTATCAGTAACATTTAGTTCAAATTTTATTTCATCTCCCTTTCTAATTATCTCGAATACGTTTTTGTCTCTAACTAAAAAAGGCATTGTCATAGCACCCATATAGTTTGGTATTTCTTCGTGTTCTATATGAACCTTATTTTCATTCTCCGATATTTTTCGTACAATACCTTTAACATTAAAAGTTTGATTTATGTTTTTAGCGCTGTTGGAAGACGATTAAATTAGACCATCGGATGATTCGTTACACCCGATGGTCAAAATGAAACCTAATATAGCGAAAGCGTTTTGAAACACCCGCTTTAATGAGTACCATGTAACCATGGCGACATATGAATTGAGTAAAATGAAACTTCTAATTGCAGGGAATTGCTAATCAACCCCCCCAGATAGGTTATTATTTAATGTAAACTTTACTTTACTCTCTTTAATTCAGTACGGCTTGCGTTAACAGTACGATCCTCGTTAATAACGGTGCCTGTTTGGATCATTTCATTGGGTTTCTTTGGGTTATACGAAATTTCGTGTTTGTTAAAGAACTTATCTTTACCTGCTTTTAGTCCGCAGATTGGATCAAAATCAAATGATAAGGATGTCATTGTGCGATTGCTTAATACTAGAGTAGGCTGGTTGCCTAAAACACAATAGTGTGTTGCAGCAAGCGTTCCATTTCTATCATTGAAAATGGTGATCATTTCCAAGCCATCTTCGATGAGTATCTGAGATATTGCGCTTCCATTAGCAATAACTTTGTACTCAGTCACTACATCAATAATCTTACCATCGCTTTGTTTCATTTTACCTTTCCATTTGCCAACAATCTGCTGCAGTTGTTTGAAAGCTTTACTCGTTTTGATTACAGGCAACTCAGCTTGTAGGCTACCTTCTTGCCCGAAGATAGTAGTATGAGCGAATATTGTAAGAAGTATGAGGGTTATTATTTTCATTTTTTATTTGGTTATTTTTTTGTAGAACGGGAGTTCGTGGGGGACGTCTACTGACTTATGGAAGTCTCTGCAAGCTTATTTTACATTTTAGATCATTTTATGTGATCTGTATAACGAAAAACGTCACGAACGTTAGTAACGGGGCGCGAAACAGAGAGAGGGGCTCTTCTTACTTAAACTTCTTAGCAACGAGGCAGGCGTTGTGGCCGCCGAAGCCGAAGGAGTTGTTGGCGATGGCGTTGACCTCCATTTCGCGGGGCTTGTTGGGAACGTAGTCGAGGTCGCAGTCGGAGTCGGGGGTATCGTAGTTGATGGTTTGCGGCACGATGTTGGTCTCGAGCGCCTTGCAGCAGACGGCCATCTCCACCGAGCCGGCAGCCCCGAGCATGTGGCCGGTGGCGCCTTTTGTGGAGCTGACGGCGAGGCGCCTGGCATGGTCCCCGAAGACGGTCTTGATGGCTTGTGTCTCGCAGACGTCGCCCTGCGGCGTGGAGGTGCCGTGGGCGTTGATGTAGGAAATGTCTTCGGGGTTGAGGCCGCCGGAGGCCAACGCGGCCCGCATGGCGCGCGCGCCGCCTTCGCCGCCGGGCGCTGGGGAGGTCATGTGGTGGGCGTCGGCGGTGTTGCCGTAGCCGGCGATCTCGCAGTAAATCCGCGCGCCGCGCGTCTTGGCGTGCTCGAGGGTCTCCAGTACGACGACGCCGGAGCCTTCGCCCATGACGAAGCCGTCGCGGTCGGCGTCGAATGGCCGTGAGGCGTGCTGGGGATCGTCGTTCCGTCGGCTCATGGCTTTCATGCTATCAAACCCGCTCATGGCGATGGGGTTGACGGCGGCCTCGGTGCCGCCGGCGAGCATGACGTCGGCGTCGTCCATGACGAGGGTGCGCCATGCCTCGCCGATGGCGTGGCTGGCTGTAGCGCAGGCGGAGCAGGTGGCGATGTTGGGGCCGCGCAGACCGTTGTAGAGCGAGAACATCCCGGACGCCATGTTGAGGATCATCATCGGGATGAAGAATGGGGAGACCCGGCCGGGGCCGCGGTCAAGTAATGTCTTGTGCTGTTTCTCCATCGTGCTAAGCCCGCCGATGCCGGAGCCGATGAAGGCGCCGATGCGGTCGCGGTTTGCCGTGGCCAGATCCAGCCCGGAGTCGTTGATCGCCTCCCAGCCGGCCACCATGGCGAACTGGGTGAACCGGTCGGTGCGCCGAACCTCCTTGGGCGAGGGGAAGGCCGGGGTGGGGTCGAAGTCTTTGACTTCAGCGGCGATGGCGCAGGCGTAGCCCTCGGTGTCGTATGCGGTGACCGGGCCGATGCCGCACTGGCCGGCGAGGAGGTTTTCCCAGAAGGTGGCTATCCCTTGGCCAAGCGGGGTGATGACGCCGATGCCGGTGACGACGACTCGCTTTCGTGTTGGATCCGCCATGAAACGAAGCAGGGCAGCCAAGCCAAGCTGCCCGGGCTGTCCCAAAATGGGTTTCAGCCCTTAGGACTGGGTGTCTTCGACGAACTTGATGACATCCCCGACACTTTGGAGCTTTTCGGCCTCCTCGTCGGGAATCTCGGTTTCGAATTCCTCCTCCAGTGCCATGACCAGCTCGACGGTGTCGAGCGAGTCCGCGCCCAAGTCCTCGATGAACTTGGCCTCCGGCTTGACTTGGTCCTCGTTGACGCCGAGCTGCTCGACGATGATTTTACCGATTCGATCTGCGAGTGAATTATCAGACATAAGTTTCCAAATGTTCGAGAGCTTCTTTAAGAACGCCGGCCGGACTCGTCAAGCCCCTAATCACAAAAAAAACCGGGGATGGCCCGTCACATCACCATGCCCCCGTCCACGGTGAGCACCTGGCCGGTGATGTAGCCGCTTGGCTCCATCGCGAGGAACACCGCCGCATGGGCGATATCGTCCGGCGATCCGAACCGCCCCAGCGGCACATTGCCGATGATGCTCTCTCTCACCTTGTCGTCCAGCGCGGCGGTCATATCCGTCTCGATGAAGCCGGGTGCGATGGCGTTGGCTGTGATACCTCGCGGCGCCAGTTCCTTGGCGGCTGACTTGGTGAACCCGATAAGCGCCGCCTTGCTCGCGGCGTAGTTGCTCTGACCAGCGTTGCCGATGAGACCGATCACCGAGGCGATGTTGATGATGCGCCCGCTGCGCTGCTTGATGAACGGTCGGGTGAGCGCCTTGGTGAAGTTGAACGCGCCCTTGAGGTTGGTGTTGATCACGGTGTCCCACTCCTCCTCGCTCATGCGCATGAGCAGATTGTCGCGGGTCACGCCGGCGTTGTTCACGAGGATGTCCACTCGGCCGGCGTCGTCGAGAATCTTCCCGGCGGCGGCATTGACCGCGGCCGTGTCGGACACATCCACCGCCACCGCCCAAGCCCGGCGCCCAAGCGCCTCCACCTCGGCGGCGGCCTTGGCCGAGTTTTCCTCCGTGCGGGAGACGCAGGCCACGTCGGCCCCCATCCTGGCGTAGGCGAGGGCCACCGCGCGGCCGATCCCCCGGCCCGCGCCGGTCACCACGGCGACTTTGTTAGCTAACAAACTCATAAGCAGGCCCTGTTTTGGGTGGCACGGTGGGGTCGTGTCAATGCGCGATTCCGTGCGCGCCGGTCAACGGAAGATCTCGACGACCTCTCGGCGGGCCGGATCGCTCACGCCGAGTTGGATCAGCGCCGCGTTTTTGTACAGGGCAGAGTCCGGTCGAGAGTAGTCCACCTCGAGCCGTTTGCGCTGCCGCTTGAGTTCCTCGATCGAGAAGACATCCAGCGCCACCGGGTCGGTGCTGAAACGCAGTTGGCCAAGGCTGGTCGTGTAGTGCAGCAGACATTTGCTCTGGCCAAGGTACTGGCAGAACAACGCATCGGTGATGTTGAGCACCAGCCGGTCGCCGAGGTATCGGCGCTGCTCCGCATCCTCTAGAGCCAAAATCTCTGGTACAGCCACTGAGAGGGTAGAGGAGTCCAGCCTGAACCGTCTGGAATTGTCCATGCTGCCATCGACGAGCCCGACCACGTGGCCCGACACACCGGCTTGGTTGTGGTTGATCAGCGGGCAGACGCTGATGATGCGCGTCAACTCCCCGGTGAGCAGCCGGGACAGGTGCGACTTACGGCTGGCATTCTCCTCGCCGCGCTTGAAGTCAAGGTCGCCCGCGACCAGCGTGCCCACGATCGGCGACTCGTAAACGACCGATTCATCCCAGCCGGCGTCGAGGCTCCCGGCCAGTCGCACGCCGTGCCGCTTGGCTAAGCCGTCGTACCCTGCCGCCCGCAGGCTAGCCAGCGACTGGTCCCAAATAATGATCCGATCCGGCCGCAGCCGCGCCTCGAGCAACCCGCGCACGACGGCATCGACCACTGCCTTGCGCGTGCCGCCGATCGGCCCCGGCACCGAGTTGACCTTGATGCCGACCGTGTCCGCCGGGGTGACAAGCGACAGCCATGCCGCAGTCGCGCTTGGCCTGCCGGTGAGCCGCCGCATTCCCTCATTCACCATTTCTGCCACCTTGGCGTTATCGACGTCGAACTCGCGCAAAGCCGACTTGTCCTCCACCAACACGATACGCGGCTTGGGTGGCGGGACGGCCTCCTCCGCTTGGCCAAGCTGGGCCTCGGCCAAGGGGAGGCAAAAAGCGAGGGCAAACGATGGCAGCCAGTGGTTGGGTTTTTCGGGGAACACGTTGAACCGGGACCAAAGGATGTGCCTCCCTTGACTCGCCCGTGCCGTGATGCTACCACCAGCACCCATGCGGACCACGCAAAATCCCACCGACAGAATAGGCCGGCTATTGGCCGCCGTTTGTCTGGTGGCCGCCCTCGCCGGGTGCACCCCGCCCTCGCAAAAAGCCCTTGAAAACGGCAGCCGCTTGCTTGCCGCTGGCAAGACGGCCGAGGCGCTTGTGCAGTTGCAGGACGCGCGGAAACGCATCGAGGGTCACCCCAACCTCAAGACCAATCTCGTTGTCGTTGGCAAGCTCTATAATCAGCTTGGCCTCGCTCACCAAACCCTCTCGCGTTTGGCAATAGACGACGATGCCAAGAGTGACCATCGCACCAAGGCGGGTATTTTTTATGGTAAGACCATCGAACAAAACCCACCGTTCGCGATCCAGCAGTACGCCTACCAAAACCGCGCATGGCTGTACCTTGAGGCGGTGGAATGGGAGAAGGCCGCCGAGGACCTTGGCTCACTACTCCACATAACCGAGAACCAAGGGTCAACCAACAACGTTTTTCAATTCTGGCTTGAGAAGGGAACCGCCGAGTTTGGCGCAGGGCGAATCGCCGAGGCGGAGAAGAGTTTCAGCAAAATCCCCAACGACGCTCGCGCACAAAACAACCTCGGAAACATCGCATGGAAGCAAAAGAGAAACGCCGTCGCTGCCGATCATTTTGAACAGGCCATTACCCTAGACGAAAAAAACACCACGGCACTGCGCAACCTCGGCGCTGTCCGGCAAGAATTAAAACAATACGCTCATGCGCTAAAGGCGTACCGCAGCTACCTCGCCCTCGTGCCGGATGCGGATACAGAGTTCAGGAATATCGTCGAAAGTTTGGAAGAATATCTCAAGCCCGACCCGGAGCCCGACCCGATTCCGGAGCCGGTCGTTCAAGTTGAGCCGGAGCCGGAGCCGGAGCCCGAACCCGCCGTCGTGGAATCCACCCCCGAAGACCCGGAGCCGGAGCCGGTCGTGATCGTCGAGCCACCCACCGAAGAGCCGGAGCCGGAGCCGGTCGCACCGGAGCCGGAAGTCGTGACTGTTGTCGAGCCGGAGCCGCTACCCGTTCCCGAGGCTAAGCCGGAGGAAGCCGTGACTTCGGCCGAGCCAAGCGAACCGGAGCCCGCGCCGGTGATCACCCAAGTGGAGCCAGCCAAGCCGGCCAAGGACTGGAAACAGCGGCTCAACCCGAAGAACTGGTTCGGCGACGATGACGAGGAAACGACTGCCAAGCCAAGCGAACCCGCGCCGGAAACAGAATTTGGCCAAGCGGAAACCTCCACCGAGCCGAAGTCGGGTAAGGACTGGAAGCAGCGAGTGAACCCGGTGAGCTGGTTCAAAAGCGATGACGAGGAAACGACTGCCAAGCCGAAGAAAACCAAGTCGCAGATTTCCTGGCGCTCGAACACCCCCGTCCCGACCACCCCGCTGCCGAGTCGCAAGCCGTTGGCCAGTGCCTCCACAAACGCCGTGAAAGTGGCCAGTGTCCTGCCCAGCGCGGTGGCTTTTCCGCGCTACAAATACCTGAACCCGGCCCTGCCCAACAGCGGCGACCGGCAGGTGGCCAAGACCTATTTCGACGATGGCGATGGAGCCCAAAAACGCGAGGAATGGCAGCGCGCCAAGGCGGCCTATCTCGAGGCGGCCAAGGCCGACCCGGCCTGGTTTGACGCCCGTTTCGAGCTTGGCCAGGCGGCCTACTACACCGGCGACACCGATCTCGCGCTGCAGTCGTTCGAGCACGCGCTGGCCATCGAGCCCAACGACGGCCCGGCGCGGTTCAACTTCGCCAAGTCACTCGTGCAGGGCAACTACTACGCCGCCGCCGCCCACGAACTTGAGACGTTCCTGCAGTTAAACCCGGACAACGCGCAGGCCCACTTCGAGGCCGGGAGATTGTACTCCCAGGAATTGAGTGACGTGACCAGAGCCGCTGTTCACTATAAGCGCGTCATTGGGCTGAAGCCCGGCCACCCGCAGGCGGTCACCATCCGCTACTGGCTGATCCGTAATAAAACCAACTAACCCCGGCCACCGGACCTGCCTTGCCCGTCATTCCCCAGGCCACGATCGAGCAGGTTCGCAACGCAAGTGACATCGTTGACGTCATCGGCTCGTTCCTCCAGCTAAAGCGCGCCGGTACAAACTTCATCGGCCTCTGCCCGTTTCACAACGAGAAAACACCCAGCTTCAACGTCTCGCCGTCCCGGCAGATTTTCCACTGCTTTGGCTGCCACAAGGGCGGCGACGTGTTCACGTTTTTGAGCGAGTTCGAGAACCTGAATTTCGTTGAGGTGGTGCAGCGACTGGCCGAGCGGGCCAGCATCCCGATCGAGTTCGAGATGACTCCCGGCCAGCGCGAGGAGCACTCGGACAAGGAGACACTCCGCACCCTGCACGAGCACGTGGCCAAGCGCTGGGAAACCACCCTGGCCAACGACGCCCGCGCCCAGGCAGCCCGCGACTATTTGGCCAAGCGCAGCATAAGCGACGAGGCGGTGAAGCGCTTCCGCCTCGGCTTCGCGCCGGACGAGTGGAGCGACACGATAAACTGGGCCAAGTCAAAAAAATACGACCCGGAGTTGCTGCAGAAAGGCGGTCTGGCCATCGCCGGTGACAAGGGCCATTACGACCGGTTCCGCGGCCGGCTCATTTTCCCGATCTGCGACGAGCAGGGCCGGGTGATCGGCTTCAGCGGCCGCGTGCTTTCCGCCGATCAAAAGGGCGGCAAATACATCAACTCCCCCGAGACGCCGATCTTCAGTAAGCGCCGCGTGATCTACGGGCT
>JASLKI010000355.1 GCA_030747575.1 Verrucomicrobiota bacterium
GACGCCCAACCCAAGACTGCCGAGCAACAGGCCCAAACCGCCGAGAACTTGAAACGTGTTGAGGTAAGTGTTCTGCACGGCGTTCAGTTCGCCGAGCCGCTGCGTGGCGCTGACCCACTCAAATCCGTGATTCTCGAGAGCGGTATTTAACTCCACTCCGACGGCTTCCCTGTTTTCCGCTGGGGCATCGACAAGAAATACACGGTAGCCACTTTCGCCGGGGTATCGTTTAATAAAGTCCGACTCGGAGATGAGTAGGTTGCCCTGCAAAATGCTGTCAGCCATTTGAGCGACGAACATCACCTTGAATGTGATGCCGTGTTCGTCGGTGTAGTCGATTGTGTCGCCAATCTTCATCCCGAGTGCATACTTCATGGCGCTTTGATCGGCGATGGCCGGGACGACGTCATCGCCGAGTTTGAGAGTCGCTCGTGCGGTCTCAAGGAGTGCCCACGGGTTGTCGCCCGGTTCAAGGCCGTCGAGTATCGCGGCGAACGTGAACCGGCCGTTGAGCTGTTCCGGCTTGCCGCCGAGCAGGCGCGGCTGCTGGGCGCGGTTGAGGTTGAGGCAGTTGGCGTGGTCGCCGTCGCGCAGTCGGAACGGTACAAAGGTGACACCCTTCACGAGTTCCTCGTCGAGGCTGTAATGATCGGCGCGTTGCCCGGCGTCATTCATGTCATGCACGACGGCGATGGCGGCTTCGCCTATCAACGCAAAGCCGCCGGTGCCGGATGTGCGCTCGTTGGCGTCGATCGTGGCGTCTTTTTGAAATACACCTATGGAGGCGATCATGAAACTGCCACAGGCCAACATACCGACTGTGGCCATGCTGCGTCGTCGCCGACGAGCGGCGTTGCGTTGGCCAAGGCCGGCGAGGGAGAGTCTGTCCGCTTGGCCAAGCGCGCCCGCCTTGGCCAAGCGCGTCAACCGCGCCGACGCAAACGCCAGCCCGGCCAGAAGCAGCATGGTACCTGCGGTGTAAAATGTGATGGGCGTTAGTTCGGCGATGGTCACAAGGGCAAACGCTCCAAACGCCAGCAAGCTGCCAATGACTGTAGCGCGCTTGGCTGACTTATGAGTCTGGGTATTTTCAGGTGACTCGCCGGCAAGGAGTTCGTGTGCAGTTTGTTTATTTAGTTTGCGAAGTGAATACCAAATCGTTCCAAACGCGATGACAAATGCACTTAGCAATCCGATGGACCACGCTGTACTGGAGCTGTGATAGGTCAGCGTGGCGGAGGCGATGGCATCCCTCCAGTTTGTCGCCAAGCCGTCGAGTATCAACCTAGCGTATACCGTGCCAGCGGCTCCGCCGATAACACATCCGGTCAAGGCGATGAGACCGCCTTCAAGCAGTAGCATGCGACAGACGCGTTTGGCCGGGATGCCGACGGCCAACAAGATTCCGGTTTCGCGCGTTCGTTTTTCCATTGTGAACTGGAACAGCAACGAGATGAGCATTAATGCAGAAGCAATTAGGAAAAAGCTGAAGCCCATAAACAAGAGGCCGAAGTCCATCGAGTTGCTGACCGAATCGTTGGCTTGGCCTCGAATGTCACGGAAAGTCAGCCCGGTGTCGATTGGGTTAAGCTTCGCGAGCAGCGCTTGGCCAAGCGCTGCCTTGTCATCGGTGGAGGCGAAGCGCACGGCGGTGAGGTTTCCGAAGCGGTTACTCCAGATTTCCTGTCCCGAGGCCAGGCTGATGAACGCCTTGGGCGTGCCTTTGTATTGGTCCCAGTAGTCTTCGTCCTTGTCGCGAATGGCGTCGAGATCCATCGGGAAGCCGGTGTCCCAGTCGGCGCAGTTTGCGGAGTCGGTCATTCCGGGGAATTCCGGCATCAACATCCGGTCGGCGCGCGGATCGTCCATTGCGATGATGCCGCCGACGGTGAACTTGGCCGTGCGCTCCTCGAGTTGGCGCATGGTGCCGACGGTGTAGTACGACAACTCGACCTCGTCGCCGACTTTTGCCTGGAGATCGTCTGCTGTCCATTGGTTCAGCCAAACTGAGCCCGGCTCGAAATCGGCCAGCGCGCTCGCCATGGAGTACGGCGTGGACTTGTCGCCGAGTTGGATTTTGTTCACAAAGTAAGTGAGAACCTCGGTGGCTCCGGTGGAAACTTCCAGCGCGGCCTTGGCCAAGGGGAGATCAAGAAAGACGCGCGGGGAGCGGAGTTCGATGCCTTTGCCATCAGGGAGTTGAAGCAACTGCGCCTGGGCGTCGGCGAGTTGCCAATGTTTCGCGAGGGCCGCCTGCGCCTGATCTATCGTCGGGCTTTTGCCTGGGGACTGCGCCTGGCCAACGAGCATGAGGTTGGCCATGGCCGGTTTCTCGATGGCTTCCTGCAATTGCCCAAGCGAGACAAACGCGTTGTAGGGCGGCACTTGCGAGGCCTGCAGGCTGAATCGGCCGAACTCCGCGTCGCTGACGATCGCCAGCACTTCGAGTTGGGCAAGCGAGGCGGTGGAGTCTTCGATCGGCGCCATCGGTGCGTCGCGCGAAAGTTGCGATGGGTTGTGGACGCGCAGGTTGACCATGTTACCTTTCTTGACATCTAGTTGCTTGGCTAAGCGCTCGTTGAGGACGATCGAGTCTTCGGGGATTTCAGTAAACTCAGGCTGCTCCAGAGCCAGTTTCCAAAACGCCTCGTTGACACCCATGACGACGACGTTGTTGGCGCGGGTTTTACCGGAAGGGCGCTTGGCCGTGCCGGGAAGCTGGAGCAGGGCTGCCGTGTCGGTGCCGAGTTCGGCACGGAGTTGGTCGGCCAGATCGGTGCGGAAAAGGCGGTCGTTGGAGGGGAGGGCGAGTTCGACCCTGCCCAAGCGAGCTTTGGCCATGTCGCGCAAACTGCCGCGAACCGACTCGCCGACCAGCATCGCGCCGACCAACACCATCGCGCCGACCGCGACACCGAGCAGAGTGCCGACGTGGCTCCGTGCGTAAAACCGGAACGAGTTTAGGACAAGAGAGCAAGTCGTCATGCCGTAAGTGCGTCAGAGATTGTCGGCGACGAACCGGCCATCGAGCAGTTGGCGGATGGCGCCCATCTTGGCGGCGAGTTCGGCGGTGTGAGTGACGACGATCAGCGTCACTTGGTCGTCGCGATTCAATTCCATCAACAGGTTGCCCAGCGACTCGGCGGTGGAGTGGTCGAGCGCGCCGGTCGGCTCATCGGCGAGGATGAGGCTGGGCCGGTTGATCAGCGAACGTACTACGGCAACGCGCTGGCATTCCCCGCCGGAGAGCTGGGCCGGCCGATGGGTGAGACGGTGCCCAAGTCCGACCCGCTCAAGAAGTTGCTTGGCGCGTTCGGCGGCATCGGCGGAGGCGCGGCCGGTGGCGGCCAGCGTGGGAACGAGAACATTTTCCAAGACGGAACATTGTGGTAGCAGGTGGTGGGACTGAAAAATGAAGCCGATCTTTTGGTTGCGTATAGTGGCGAGCTCCGGCTCGGGGAGGTGCGCGAGTTCCTCTCCGTCCAACTGGATGCTGCCGCGAGTGGGGGAGTCGAGCGAGCCGAGGATGTTGAGCAGCGTGCTTTTGCCGGAGCCAGATGGACCTACAATCGCGAGGGAATCGCCGCGCTGGACACTGAGCGATATGCCGCGAAGCACCGGCACAGGATCGCGGTCCGCACTTTCGTACTGTTTATGAACGTCCTCAAGCTTGAGAACGATCGAGTCATCTGACGCCATGCCCCGAACGCTACGGCACCGGCTTGCAGCCGCAAATCAAAATTGTCGCAACATAAAAAAACCACCCGAAATTTGCCCGGGTGGTTTGGGAATTGTTCGCTTAGCCAAGCGGTTATTTTTTGTCGTCGGCCTTTTCTTCGGATTGCTCCTTGGCCTTCTCGATTTCGGCGGGGAGATCTTCCTTTTTGATGACCTCGATCTTGGCGCCCTTTTTCATTTCCTCGGCGGATGGCACCTTGATGATGTCGCTGGTGACGACCTTGTTCGGTTGGGCCGGCTTGTTCGGTTGAACGGTGATTGGTGCGGTGGCGGGCGCAGGAGTTGAAGGGATTGGGAGCGGCGGCAGGGCAGGGAGACTGGGCGGCGGGGTTGCTGCCCCCTCAGCTGCCTCTTCCTTTTCCTCCTCCATCATCTCGGCGCGGGTTTTGTAGATGGCGTCGAAGGTGTAGCTGGAGACCTTGAACGTCCAACCTTCGAGCTTGGCCAGCTTGGCCAAGTTATCGGCGAATGTTGTGTCGCGCTCTTCGCGTAGCTTGGCTTGGCTTTCGGCATGGGCTTTTTCGCTTTCGGCGATGAGTTTGGCCAAGGCGGCATTGTGCTCCTTGTCGAGGCGTTCCGCGTCTTCCGGCTTTTCGTCCTTGGCCTTTTCGCGCGGGTTACTCTCGTCCGGTTGGGGTGTTCTCGCTGCGGTTTCGTCCGCTTGGGCAAGGCGCGTGCCGCTGGCGGTGAGGCTCATGTAGTGATCATCATCCTTCTTGGCCATCTTCACAACGTATTTGTAGCCCTCGAACGTGTCGATGGTCGCCGTGACGGCCTTGTCCATTCCGGTCTCCTCCGGCTTGGCTGACTTGCTGGCAATGTCGTCGAAACTTGGAGAACCAAGGACGCGGCCGGCGCTGTTGCCCTTTGAGGAATCGAGTTTTTCTTCCGGCTTGGCATCAGTCAACGACATGTCTTCGCCATCTTTGCCTCGGGTCAGTGTCCATGAATCCCGCTGATTTGGCTGTTCAACGGCAATCGACTTTATTTTTTCGACTTTGAGGAAGTCTTCCTTGTGAAGCCAATCTGCGGGGCCAGTCTTGAGATCACTACTTAATGTTTCGTTAATTTCGCCAACAGTATTCGGCCCAACAAGAACATACCTGCCAGTTCCGGATGGTCCGAAAGGGGAGCTTGGATCGGCTTGTCCTTGGGTTTCCTTTCCAAATAGAATGCTATGTAGTACATTACCATCGGCATCCTTTAATTCCAGTTTGGTTCCGGCGTCCTTTGCATCATCGGGAGCAGGATCATTCAGTTCGAAACGGCCAAGTTGAGACTTTCCGACTTTCTGCTTTGCCAGGATTTTCAACTCGGTGACGGTATCCACAAGGCTTTGAATATTACTGAAGTTGGCTGGAAATCCATCACGATCGGTAACGGACCATTTCCCATCCACTTGATCGACAGTAACAGAGCCATCCGAATCGGTTAGCGTTATCGAAGCAAGTTTGGTCGCATCAAGAGTCTCGATCACCTGATTGGTTGGCTTGGTTGATTCTCCACTGGATGAAGATTCCCCTGAATCTTCCTTTGTAAAAATCACAGCCGCCCCAAGAACAACAAGGACGACGATCGCTATTAAGAGTTGTTTGTTTTTCATGCTTAAACTGCTGCAGTTTTACGTCTTTTTATGAAAAAGAATACTGTTCCTGAGATAATGATCAGAAGCGGAATGACACCGACATTGGCCAACTGGAGTCTCAATTGAAGTCGATCGATATCTTTGCGCAGATCTTTCCGAACTTGTCGTATTTGACGTTGGGCATCCGCTTCCTGTTTGCGGATTTGTTTCAAGTCTTCCTGATTGATTTTAATCGTTAGTACTTGATTATCCCCTTGGTTATTATTTTGTTCCATCTTGGATTTTTCAGCTACGATGCTTTCAAGCTTTTCCTGAGCTCTCTTCAGTTCAGCATTAAATTTTTTCGTAGCCTCCTCCTGCATCTCGTTGATTTTTTCAAACGGACGGTTTTGATCCTCACGACTACGTACCGTAATCAAGTTCGAATCGCCTCCCATGTTTTCCACTGCATTTTGTACGAAAGCCAGGTTTCCGTTAATCATCTGAACCTGATTGCCAAATATGGTTCGTTGAACACGCACAGAAATTTCATTAACCAGTAAGTCTGTGTCACCAATCAAGAGAACGGCGTTCTTCTCTGAAGACTCCGAGAGATGATCTTTCTTTGAATCATCATTTTCATTTACGACCTTGTCATCACCCTCTGCTGCTGCAGGCTTCCCGTCCGGAAAAGCCGTTTTAAATTTCCCATCGAGGCGCATGGCAATTATATGCTCGGTTCCAGCAGGAGTGCCAAATTTGTCAATGATATCTTGCCCGTTGAACTGTGAAGACATGCCGTCAACCAATTTGGATTGATTCGAACTCTTTAGGAGGGTTTCCGATTCCAAACCGTCGTTGACACCGCTGTTACGTTTAAAATGACCCACATAGGGCAGATGCAATGTGTTTATTTGGCTGGTGATCAGGTTTTCCTTTGAAACTGCACTTTTGTCCAAGAGAAGATAAGCAGGCATAACCATGGGCTGACCATCACGCCCTTGGGCATTTTTAGGTTGGTATTTCAAGTCAGCAATCACTTTGGAGTTGTCAAAAGTCAAATTCCAAGCCTTGAAGAGTCTCTCAAGGGTGGAGCCTCCCCCAAGGCCGGGGATGCGCATTTGCGGGTTTTGATTGCCGGAGTCGTCTCGAGTTGCAAGTGGATCGACAAAGGCGATCAATCGGCCGCCACGAAGGACAAATTGGTCCAGCGCATATTCAGTTTGTTCTGAAAGGCTCTTTGGATGTATGACGAGCAAAACATCAACAGTTTTATCAATTTCAGTGGCTGCAGGCTGAATTTGTTGTACGTCATAATCTTGTCGCAATTGCTGAACGAAAACCCAGGCTGGTTGTTGCTGGCCTCGGTTCATCATGGCCATGGGGTTGCTCATGTCAGGGCCACCCCAAACATTGAGGCTGCTCATTACTCCGACGACCGTTTTTTTAGGTTTTAACACCTTGGTGATTCGACGGGAAATGTCGTATTCCAAGTTTCGTTCACGGCGAGGATCAAGGGATGGCAGAGTTTCCACGCTGTCAAGATAGCTGATCGACATGCCTAGATAAAAAATACCCTGAATTGAAGAGATGCCATCCTTTACCGCTAAATCTTCTTCGTCGGTATCTGGAGAGGGATTGATTTTTTCCAGCTCCAAATTGCTACCCGCAGATTCTTTGTATTGATCCAATAAATCCTCGACCCGTTGGGCGAAGCTGCTGAGCATTATCGGGACATCATTGTTGCCCTTGGTTCGGAAGAAACGAATCTTCAATTTAGCTGATTCCGAATCATCACCGCGATCCTTGTCAAGGTCCTTGAGGATATTGCGAGTGCCTTCAGACAAAGTGAAAACTTTGCCTTCGGTAAAATCTGCACGGAATTTCACTTGTGCGGACACAATGTTGAACAATACGACACAGGTAAATACTATGGCCACCCCACCGACTCCGTGTAGAAGTATGTCTAACTTATTTTCCTTTTTCATTGGTTGTTCTTTTAAATTATTAGTTTACGAACGAAGGCTTCGGATAATGACACTGGTGGCAAATAGCGGGAATCCGATGAGAGAAATAAAATAGATTAAATCCCGAGAATCAATCACGCCTTGTTGGAGTCGATCGAAGTGGGGCATAACGCTGAAAGCTGCCACGCCTTCAACTATCCAGTTCGGAAAATAAGCGGCCAGTGGATCGGTTACCGGTGGCCAGCCGCAGAGCACTAGGGAGAGGCAAATAACCACCGACAAAATAAAACTAATCACTTGGTTGCGTGTGAGAGCCGATGTCATGCTTGTGATAGCCAAGTAACCCCCCGCCATCAATGCGCTACCTATATACCCCGTGAAAATAGCTCCGTTATCCGGTGATCCAAGGTCGTTCACCGTCCACCAAATGGGGAATGTTAATGATAACGCCAAGATTAGAAATCCCCATGAGGCAATAAATTTGCCGGTGATAGACTGCCATGGGCTTATCGGCATAGTCAAAAGTAGTTCCAAGGTGCCCAAGCGGCGTTCTTCCGACCAAAGGCGCATGCCAACAGCCGGCACCAAAAACAGGTATAACCATGGATGCCACATGAAAAATGGCTGCAAGTTTGCCTGAGCTCGATCGAAGAACTGGCCAATGAAGAAGGTGAAAGCTCCAGTCATTAAAAGGAAGATCACCAAAAACACATAGGCAACTGGAGAATTGAAAAACCCCCCTAATTCGCGTTTTGTGATAGTCAGAATAGGATTCATAGGTCTTTGAATTATTGTACTTGGTTGTCGGACAGGGTGATGTTACGGAAGACGTCGTCCAGACGCCCCTCCTCCTTCTTAATTTCGTTAACTTTCCAGTTGTTCTGTGCGGCGACGTCAAAGATTGCTTGGCCAAGCTCTCCGTCAGCGCCGGCTTTCTTCGGAAAGACGCGGGCGACGACGATCGGTGCCTTGTCGGTCACGATGGTGACCTTGGCTGACTGAATGACGGTGCCAAGCCCGTCGCGCACCGCACTGGCTTCGGTTCCGTTGATGGAGGCAACGTAAGAGTTGGCCAACTCGGACTTGGCTTTGAGTTCCTCCGGTGTGCCGTTGGCGACGATTTTTCCCTGGTCGATGATGATCGCCCGTGTGCAGGCGGCCTCGACCTCCTCGAGAATGTGTGTGGAGAAAATGATCGCCTTGGACTGGCCCATGCGGCGGATGAGCGAGCGCACCTCGTGTTTTTGGTTGGGGTCGAGGCCGTCGGTCGGCTCGTCCATGACGAGGATGTCCGGGTCATGAATGATCGCCTGCGCGAAACCGGTGCGATGCCGGAATCCCTTCGAGAGCGTGTCGACGCTTTGATGGCGAACCGCTTTGAGGAAGCACATGTCGATGGCACGATCGATCGCCTTGGCCTTATCCGCGCCTTTGATGCCGCGCACCTCGGCGCAAAAGCCAAGGAAGCCTTCGACGGTCATGTCCGTGTAAAGTGGCGCACTCTCCGGCAGGTAGCCCATCAGGCGCTTGGCCTCGATCGGTTTTTCCGTCACATCGTTGCCGCCGACTTTCACCACGCCTGCCGTGGGGGGGATGTAGCCGGTGATCATGCGCATGGTGGTGGATTTGCCGGCCCCGTTTGGCCCGAGGAAGCCCAGGATCTCTCCCCGTTCCACGGTGAACGAGACATCGTTCACGGCGACCTTCGGTCCGAAAGTTTTGCTCAGGTTCTCGACTTTTATCATTTCTATTTGTTGGTGTGGGAACGCTTGGTGGGCCGGGCATCCTAATTGGCCCGATTAACTCGCTGTTTCCCAAAAAGGGCCGGAAAGTGTACCCCACCTGTCAAGGGGTTTCGCCCCGTTCGACGCCAAAAACCGGCAATTGTTCAAAATACCCGATATTGCCCAAAATGCGCTACTTCCCGAGCAAACGCTCATGCTCGAGGACGACGAAGCGATCCGTCATGCAGGCGAGGTGATCGCAGATGGCACGCTGCAGCCCGTGCCCGAGAATCAGCGACTGCACAAATTCACCCATCGCCTCTGGGTGTTGCTCGTAATAGTGGAACAATTCCCCGAGCAACGTTGTGGCCTTCTCGTGCGGCTCATGGACGATGCTGTTATAGTAAAGGTTCTCGTGAAGGTAGGCGCGCAGTTTCAGGTTGGCTTCGTGCCGATTCGCGCTGTAGGCCACGAGGGGCTTGGCTTGGGCGCGGACTTCGTCGGCCGATGTCACGCCGGCTTGGGTGATGTTGCCCTCGGTCGTGTGGACGACGTCGTGCACCTGGTCGTCGATCAGACAGCGGATGATGAAATAGTGCCGGTACTCGTCCGCCAAGTCGCCGTGCTCCGAGCGCATGCGCCCGGATGCTTCCCGCCAAAAGTCGATGTCTCGCTCCAGTTGTTCCTCGGTGAGTAGGCCGGAGTCGAGTCCATCGTCGAGGTCGTGGCTGTAGTAGGTGATCTCGTCGGCGAGGTCGGCCACCTGAGCCTCGAGCGAGGAGTGTTGAAACTCGGTGGCCGCTTGGCCAAACGGCGGCTTGGGTGCGGTGTCGTGCTTGGCCAGGCCCTCGAGTGTTTCCCATGTGAGGTTCAAGCCGGGGAAGGCTGGATACTTGTGCTCGAGCAACTCCACCACCCGACGGCTCTGTTTGTTGTGCTCGAAGCCGCCGTGGTCGCGCATCAGGTCGTCGAGCGCCTGTTCACCGGAGTGGCCGAACGGGGAGTGGCCAAGGTCGTGGCCAAGTGCGATCGACTCGGTGAGATCCTCGTTGAGTCGCAACGCGCGGGCGATGTTCCGGGCGATGGCGGCGACCTCCATCGTGTGTGTCAGTCGTGTGCGCAGGTGGTCGCCGCTGCCGCTCAAGAAAACCTGTGTCTTGCAGTCGAGTCGCCGAAAGGCCCGGGAGTGAATGATTCGATCGCGGTCGCGCTGGAATTGTGTGCGCCACTCCGGAGGCGGCTCGTGGACGTTTCGGCCTCGTGAATAAACGCTAAACTGCGCATAAGGTGCGAGGGCATCGCGCTCGCGTGACTCCAGTTCTTCGCAGTTGCAGGGCATCCCTTTATCGGACCACGTCGTCGGCGCTCTCCCCACGGATGGAGCCGAGCACCTCGCTGGCCGGGGCGCCGCGCAACTTGTAAGTCCGCAGGATGACTTCCTCGATGAGGTTGTTCGGGCAGGAGGCGCCGGCGGTGATGCCGACGGTGAGTTCGCCCTCGAGCGGCAGCCAGTTCTCGGTGATGGCCATCTCTTGTTTGTGCTGGAGGAAATGATTGAGACGTTCCGCCGACTCCATTTCGCTGACGTCCTTGATGAAATAGGTTGGCAGCTTTTCCTCGCCCATCTCGGCGAGGTGCGACGTGTTGGATGAGTTGTAGCCGCCGACGACCAACAGCAAATCCATCGGGCGGCTGAGCAAATCCCGGAGGGCGTCCTGCCGTTCCTGTGTTGCTCCACAAATGGTGTCGAAGTAGCGGAAGTGCCCGGTGATGGCATCTTCACCGTGCTTCTCAATCATCGCCGCCCGGAGTCGGCGCTGCACCTCCTCGGTTTCGCCTCGCAGCATGGTGGTCTGGTTGGCCAAGCCGATGGCAGTGAGGTGTTTGTCCGGGTCGAAGCCATCGGACGTGGCGCCCTCGAATTTTTTCAGGAACTCCTCGCGGTCGCCGCCACGGGTGATGTAGCGGCAAACGTAGTCCGTATCGTCGAGGTCAAACACAACGAGGTAGTGGCCGTTTTCGAACGCCTTGGCCTGCGAACTGGTGGCCTTGGTTTCCTCGTGCCACGCCTTGCCATGAATGATGCTGGTGACCTCGTCGCGGGCATTTTGGCGGACGCGTTTCCAAACACTCATCACGTCGCCGCAGGTGGCGTCGATGATCGTGCAGCCCCGTTCATTGAGAAGATCGGTTACTCCGACCTCCGTGCCGAACGCCGGGATCACCACCGGGTCGCCCTTGCCGAGGTCATTGATGCTGGCGGTCTGGTGGCTACCGGAAAGAAAAGTCAGCCCCATATTGCGAATTTGCTCATTGACATGCGGGTTGTGAATAATCTCTCCGAGAATGTAGACCGGCTGTTCCTTGGGGAAATGCCGCCTCGCGGCGTAGGCCAGGTCGATCGCCCGCTCGACGCCGTAGCAAAAACCGAACTCCTTGGCCAAGTGGATGCCGGTGTTACCATACGCGAAGGTGCAGCCATGGGCACGGAGGTGCTCGACCAGTTCGCTGCGGTAATGCGTCACCACCTCGGCCTTGACCTTCTCCATGATGTCCGGCCGGCGGACGTTGATTCGCTTTGGTTTTTCTGCGCTCGGCATCACGCGGAGTGTCCCATCAACAGGGCGCTCTTGGCAACGGAATTAACCGGCCAACCAGGCGAGGATGGCCTTCTGCGTGTGCAGCCGGTTTTCAGCCTGGGTGAAAATGGTGTCGGCATGCGCCTCAAATGTTTTCGCGTCGATCTCCTTCCCGCGATAGGCGGGGAGGCAGTGCATCACCAGCGCATCCGACTTGGCCAGGCACATCAACTCGCCGTTGATCTGGTAACCGGCCAGCTTGGCCAAGCGCTCCTCTGCCTCGGCTTCCATGCCCATCGACACCCAGACGTCGGTGTAAACCATGTCCGCTCCCTTGACGGCCGCGCGAATGTCTTCCGTGCAGGAAATGTTTCCGCCGGCCTTGGACAGGGTCTCCGCGCTTGGCTGGAACTCCGACGGCGTAGCGATGCGTAGCTCGAAGTCCAGCGCCGACGCCGCATGCACCCACGAGACCGGCACGTTGCACCCGCCGTCGCCGACGTACGTGACCACCTTGCCCCGGATCGGGCCGCGCCGTTCCTGAAACGTGAAGATGTCGGTCAGGATTTGGCACGGATGCTCGTCGTCGGTCAGCGCGTTGATGGTCGGGATGCCCGAGTACTCCGCAAACTCCTCGACGTCCGTTTGCGCGAAGGTGCGGATGACAGCACCGTGCACCATACGGCCTAGAACGCGCGCGGTGTCCTTGATCGGCTCGCCGCGGCCAAGCTGCATGTCGTTCGCGTTGAGAAACATCACCGAGCCGCCGAGTTCGCGAATGCCAACCTCGAACGACACCCGCGTGCGCGTGGAGGACTTGGTGAAAATCATCGCCCACGTCTGGCCGTCAAGAGGCTTGGTTTCGCCACCACCTCGCTTGGCCTTGATGACTTCCGCCGAGGTGAGGATTTCCTCCATCGCCGCACTTGGCATGCCTTCGAGTTTCAACAGGTGTTTCATTCAATTACCTTATGGATGGTTTGTTCAAACAAATCGAGACCGGCTTGGGCCTCTTCTTGCGTCAAGTTTAGTGGCGGTAAAAAGCGGATGACCGACGAGCCGGCAGGGATGGTCAGCAATCCTGCCTCGTGCAGGGCAAACACCCACTGCAGTGCCGCCGGTTTGCTCTTATCGAAAGAGCCGAAGCCGCCGCCCATCTCGATGCCGATCATCAAGCCAAGACCGCGAACTTCTCGGATGGCCGTCGGATATTTCTCGCGCAGCTTGGACAGTTCATCGAGAAAAAATTGGCCGAGCACTCGGGCGTTGACGGCCAATCTGTCGCGGTCGATCACCTCGAGAATCTTGTTTGCTACCGCGCAGGCCAGCGGGTTGCCGCCGAATGTTGAGCCGTGCGTTCCCGGGCCGAGCACGTCGGCGTGCTTCTCCGAGATCCACACCGCACCCATCGGGAAACCGCCGCCGAGCGCTTTAGCCATGCCGACGGCATCCGGCAAAAAATCACCGATCTGATCGCCGAGTATCGCCTGGAAACTTTGAAACGAGCCGGTCCGAAAATGCCCGCACTGCACGCCGTCCCATAGCAGCAGCAGGTTGTGCTCGTCGCAAAGTGCGCGCAGACCAAGCAGGTATTCCTTCGACGCGGGATGGATGCCGCCCTCGCCCTGTATGCCCTCGATCATCACCGCCACAGTGGCCGGCGTGATCGCCGAGCGCACGGCGTCAATGTCGTTGTACGGCACGTGCGCGAATCCCTGGAGCAGGGGAGCGAATCCGTCCTTCAGTTTTTTTTGCCCGCTCGCTGAGATGCCGGCTATCGTACGGCCGTGAAATGAGTTTTCGGCGGTGATGATTTCAAACCTGCCTTCCTCTTGACCAAACCTCCTGGCCAGTTTTAATATCACCTCCGACGCCTCCGCGCCACTATTGCCGAAAAACACACGCCCTTGGGCGAGTCGATTGGCCAACCCCTCAGCGAGCTGCGCCTGGCCCTCGAAGTGGTAAAAATTAGTGCAGTG
>JASLKI010000356.1 GCA_030747575.1 Verrucomicrobiota bacterium
GGCGACTCGATCACCGTGGCCCCGACGCAGACGCTTACCGACAAGGAGTACCAAATCATGCGCGACGCGTCGTTTGCGGTGATCCGCGAGATCGGTGTCGAGACCGGCGGCTCGAACATCCAGTTCGCGGTCAACCCGGACAACGGCCGGCTGACGATCATCGAGATGAACCCGCGTGTGTCGCGCTCGTCGGCGCTGGCCTCGAAGGCGACTGGCTTCCCAATTGCCAAGTTCGCGGCCAAGCTCGCAGTCGGTTATCTGCTTGAGGAGATTCGCAACGACATTACCCGGGAGACGCCGGCCTGCTTCGAGCCGACCATCGACTACGTTGTCGTCAAGGTGCCGCGGTTCGCGTTCGAGAAATTCCCCAACGCCGACCCGACGCTGAACACGCAGATGAAATCGGTCGGCGAGGCGATGGCAATCGGTCGCACATTCAAGGAGTCGCTGCAAAAGGCGCTGCGTTCGCTCGAGGTCGGGCGATCCGGTTTGGGTGGCGACGGCAAACCGTGGCGAATTGGCCAGGAAGTGTACGGTGACCGCGACATCCTGCCGCGCGAAGTCATCACGCAAAAACTCAGCGTGCCGAACGCCGAGCGGGTGTTCTTCCTACGGCACGCATTGCGCGCCGGTTTCAGCATCGACGAGATATTCGACCTCACAAAAATCGACCGCTGGTTCCTCACCCAGATCAAGGAAATCGTCGACTTCGAGGAAGAACTGTCCAAGTCCGCCTGAGCGCTTGGTCTTTAGAGGATTTTGATTAGGGCCTCGGCCATTTGGGAGGGGGTCTCGGCGACGCTGATTCCAGCGTCTTCCATCGCTGCGATCTTGGCTTCGGCGGTGCCTTTGCCTCCGCTGATGATCGCGCCGGCGTGGCCCATGCGGCGGCCCGGCGGGGCGGTCGTTCCGGCGATGAATCCGGCGACCGGTTTTTTGCAGTTTCCCTTGATCCACGCTGCGGCTTCCTCCTCGGCTGAGCCACCGATCTCGCCGATCATGATGATGCCGCGAGTGTCGGGGTCTTCGTTGAAGAGTTTGATGATGTCGAGGTGTGTGCTGCCGGGGACGGGGTCGCCGCCGATGCCGACGCAGGTCGATTGGCCAAGGCCGTTGCAGGTGAGCTGCCACACCGCCTCATAGGTGAGCGTGCCGCTTCGGCTGACGACGCCGATGTCGCCCGCCTTGTGGATGTAGCCGGGGGCGATGCCGATGCGGCAGCCGCCGTGGGAATCCTTGCCTGTGCCGGGGGTGACGACGCCGGGGCAGTTCGGGCCGATGAGCCGGGTTGCCGATCCCTTGATCGCGGCTTTGACTTCAATCATGTCGCGCACGGGGATGCCCTCGGTGATGGCGACGACCAACTCGAGCCCGGCATCGACTGCCTCGAGGATAGCGTCGGCGGCGAAAGGGGGCGGAACAAAAATCGCGGAGGCGGTGGCACTGGTTTCTTTGGCAGCCTCGGCTACGGCGTCGAAAATAGGGACGGTGTTCTCGAATTTTTGGCCGGCTTTTCCGGGGGTGACGCCGGCGACGATTTGCGAGCCGTACTCGAGGCTTAGCTGGGTGTGTCGGCCGCCGAAACTGCCGGTGATGCCTTGGACGAGGACTTTGGTGTCTGGTTTGACGAGAATTGCCATGTTGTTGTGAAATCCGGGTTGGAGTTATGCAGCGGCCTCGGCGACGACTTTTTTGGCGGCGTCGGACATGCTGTCTGCGCCGATGAGGGTGAGGCCTGAGTCGGCCAGGGTCTTGCGGCCGGCGGTGACGTTGTTGCCTTCGAGCCGGACGATGAGCGGCAACTTGAGATGGGTGGTCTCCGCGGCTGCGACGACGCCTTCGGCGATGGTATTGCAGTTCATGATACCGCCGAAAATATTGACGAGGATTGCTTTAACGTTGGGATCCTTGAGAACGATCTGGAACGCAGCCGTCACTTGCTCCGTTGACGCGCTGCCACCGACGTCGAGGAAGTTTGCGGGCTCGCCGCCGTAATGTTTGATGGCGTCCATCGTGGCCATGGCCAGACCGGCGCCGTTGACAAGGCAGGCGACGGAGCCGTCGAGTTTAATGTAGTTGAGGTCAAACTTGCTCGCCTCGACCTCAAGTTCAGCTTCCTCGTTTAGGTCGCGCATCTCGGCGATGTCCTTGTGCCGGTATAGCGCGTTGGCATCGACGGAAATCTTGGCATCGACGGCTGCGATTTTTTGAGAGCCGTCCGGGCTCTCGACGATGCAGAGCGGGTTGATCTCGACCATCGAGGCGTCGCACTCCCACCACGTTTTGTAAACGCCGGCGATGAGCTTGGCCCCGGAGTGAATGAGTTTGCCGCTCAGGCCAAGCGCCTTGGCCAAGTTGCGGGCCTGAAACGCTTGCAGGCCAAGCAGG
>JASLKI010000357.1 GCA_030747575.1 Verrucomicrobiota bacterium
GCCAGGCGGGCACCACAACCCAGTTTTACCGCTTAAGCGGCTCCGCAGTGAAAATCAAGAGCATTCAGGTGGCCAACGGCCAGGTGACGCTCAAGTACGAGTGACCCTGGCCATACGCCTGGCAGATGAGATTAAAAAAGGGAGCCGGAAACGGCTCCCTTTTTGTTTTGTCTTTCGACAAACAAGATTAGCCCTACAGCGCCTCGTCGCCTTTTTCCTCGGTGCGGATTCGGATGGCCTCCTCGACGGAGGTGACGAATAGTTTGCCGTCACCGATCTTGCCGGTGTTGGCGGCCTTGGTGATCGCATCCAGGCTGGTTTGTACATTCTCGTCGGCGACAACCAACTCAAGCTTGATCTTGGGCAGAAAGTCCACGGTGTATTCGCTGCCTCGGTAAATCTCGGTGTGTCCCTTTTGTCGGCCGAACCCCTTGACCTCGGACACGGTCATGCCTTCCACGCCGGTTTCCGCCAGCGCGTCCCGTACTTCGTCCAGCTTGAACGGTTTAATAATTGCTTCGATTTTTTTCATAACAAGTTGTCCATTGTTTTTGCATCGGGTCTGCACAACACATTGCGGCGTTGCCGCAAACCTCTCACGCCACAAAAAGCGGCAAGTCCTGTGCCAAAGCCCGAACTAAAATCCATAACCCGTTCGGTGCAAGTGTATTATGAGTTTTATTGTTCCACGCTTGGCCAAGCGGCGAATTGGTTTTGACCACCGATTCAGAGGTAAATTTCGCAAGATGTTCAAAAACAGACAGCAGACTGGCCTTGCCCACTCGACTCCAATCGCCTTTGCCCCTAGCCTGCCGCGCGTTGTCTGACATGCTCAAATCCTCCGGCGCCATGGCCGGGGCCACGTTGCTCAGTCGCCTGCTCGGGATGGTGCGGGTGATGATTTACGCCCGCTTCATGGGCGACGGACCGATCGCCAGCGCCTTCGTTTACGCCTTCCAGATTCCCAACCTTTTCCGCCGCCTGCTGGGCGAGGGCGCTCTCACGGCGGCATTCATTCCGCTGTTCAAAAACAAGGAGAAAACCGAGGGCGACAAGGCGATGTGGCACACGGCCAACGCGGTCGTCTCCGCGCTGGTGGTGATCTCTGCGCTGGTAATCGGAGTGGTGATGCTGGGCCTTACGGCGGTGCTGATGTGGGGGGAGTTTGACACGCACACGCGGCTGATGCTCGAGCTGTTGAGGGTGGTGTTCCCGTACATGTTGCTGGTCTGTCTCGCGGCGGTGTTCATGGGCATGCTCAACTCGCGCGGCTACTTTTTCATCCCGGCGATGGGTGCCACGCTGCTCAACGTGGTGATGATCGCCACGGTGCTGCTCGTCGCGCCACGCTGGGGGGAGGACTTGGGTGTACAAATTTTCGCGCTTGCGTTTGGCGTGCTGGTGGCTGGCGTGGCACAGGCGGGCTTCCAATTGCCGTACCTGTATCGCGAAGGCTACCGGCTCCGCTGGGTCACCCCGTGGCGCAACGACTCGGTGCGGGAGGTCGTCCGAAAAATGATCCCGGCGACGATCGGCGTGGCGGCGTTCCAGTTCAACATCATTATCACCCAGACGCTGGCTTTCTGGATCGAGCGCTCCAGCGGCACGCAGATCGTGGCGTCATTCGAGTACGCGGTGCGGCTGATGGAGCTGCCGCAGGGGGTGTTCGGCGTGTCGCTGGCGACGTTCCTTTTGCCGACGCTGGCCGGCTTGGCTGCGGAGAAGCAGTTCCCCGAGTTTCGCGACAACCTTCGGCGCGGCATGGGTTACCTGTTTTTCGTGAACGCAATCGCGGCGGCGATGCTGATGGTGCTGGCCGAGCCGATGGTGCGGTTGCTCTTTCAGCACGGCGCGTTCACCGCCGACTCGACCCGCCGCGCGTCCTTCGCGCTGATGTGCCTCGCGCCGAGCCTACTGACGTACTCGGCAGTCAACGTGATGGCGCGAGCGTTTTACGCGCTGGGCGACACGAAGGTGCCGATGCAAATCAGCGCGGTTTGTCTCTGCCTAAACATCGTGGTGTTGTTGCCGCTCATTTTCATGTTCCCGAAAGGACTGCAAGCCGGCGCTCTCGGAGTGGCCAACGCCCTCAGTTCCCTCTTGAATGTCGGGCTGCTGTCGTACGCCCTCAAACGCAAGATGCCCAAGTGGGAGATTCAGTCGCTGCTGCGCCCGGTCGCCGGCATGCTGTTGGCGGCCGTGGTTGCCGGTGGCGTCGCCTGGTTTTTGCACGGCCAATGGGTGGTTAATCTCGGCTACGAGACGGTGTTGCTGAAAATCGGCGAAGTGTTCGCCCCGGCCGTCGTCGCGGCCTTGGTTTACTGGGGAATCACCGCCGCAATCGGCCTCCGCGAGGCTCGCGACCTGTTCACCTTGATCCGAAAAAACCAGGCAGAGGATTAACCCACTTGGCCAAGCGCCTGGCCGTTTTCGCTTTTCTCCGCGCTTTAAACCGGCTTAATTGCGCCCCGCAATGAATTGTTACGCTACCATCACTGTCATCGGGCGGGACAAGACCGGCGTCGTGGCCAGAGTCACCAATCTGCTGTTCGAAACCAAGGCCAACATTGAGGCGCTGGAGGAGCAGGTCACGCGCGGGCAGTTCAGCATGACGATTCAGGCGAGTTGGCGGGCGACGGTTTTTAACGAGAAATCGCTTGGCCAGGGGCTGCGCGCGCTGGGCCGCGACTTGGGGATGGAGATCAAGTGGTGGTTCACGGATCCCAAGCGCCCGCAACGCATGGCCCTGATGGTCACCCGTGAATCGCATTGCCTCGACGCCATTCTGGAGTCGGTGAAATCCAGAAAGCTCAAGACGGAGATTGTGGCCGTCGTTGGCAACCATCGCGATCTAAAGGCCAAGGTCGAAAAAGCCGGCCTGCCATTTCATCATATTGCTTGGACGAACCGAGCCAAGGCGGAGACCAAGGCACTTCGCATCCTCGAGAAGGCGCAGGCGGACTTCGTCGTGCTGGCGCGGTTCATGAAAATTTTGTCGCCGAACTTCGTCTGGCGATTCAAGAACAAGATCATCAACATTCACCCCTCGTTGCTGCCGGGTTTCCCCGGCCCGCAGCCGTACCGGCAGGCGCACGAGCATGGCGTGAAAATTGCCGGCGTTACGGCGCACTTCGTCAGCATGCACCTCGACGAGGGGCCTATCATCGCGCAGGAAAGTTTCCGCATCAAGCCGGGCATGACACTCAAGCAGATCGTCGCCGCCGGTCAAAAGCTGGAATCCAAGGCGCTGGTGAACGGCATCCGGCTCTACCTCACTAAACAGCTCGACGTCCACTGGGGAGTCGTCAAGGAGGTCTGAGCGACGGAGGTTACTCGTCGAGGAACTGGATGTTGATGCTGCCGGACTTGGCCTGACCCTCGTTGAGGCTGTCCCGGAGCGTTGGGGCGAGCCCGTCCGGCTTGGCCGGCGACTCTGCTTGGCCAAGCGCTTGGCTCTCGGGCGAAAGCGCATCACGCAACGCACCCTGCACCAGTTCGGCGCAGTGAATCTTCATTGGTGGCAGCGGGCCGAGTTCGCCGGAGAGTTCCTCCGGCTTCATTTCCATTGCCTTGGCGGCGGTTTTTCCCTGGATCAATTCAGTCGCCAGGCTCGCCACGGCGATTGCCGTCTCGCAGCCAAAGCTCTGGAAACTGGCCTTGTCGATGACCTTTTCGCCGTCCTGCTCCCTGTACTTCACCCACAGCCTCAGCATTTCGCCACACTCGGAATTCCCCACCGTGCCGACAGAGTCGGCGTCCGCCATCTCGCCGACATTTTTCGGGTCACGGATCGCCTCGGCGACTTTTTTTTGAAGCTCGTCGTTCATTTTAATTCAGTGTGTAGCGGCGGACGGCCGAGTCAACCTCAAGCGACCAGGCATCGATCCCGCCCCGCAGTGCGTGGACATTCGGCATGCCGTGGCCGAGATAATAGGCCGCCGCGTCGAGGGATTTGTTCCCTTGGTGATCGACGATGACGAATAACTGGTCATTGTCCCAACTGCCGAGAATCTCCTGCATCAAGTCCTGCGTCAGCAACTGCGAGCCGTCGATGTGCACCGCCTCAAATTCCTCACGCGAACGAATGTCCACCACGCGAACGTCCGCCCCTTTGTCGCGCCGCTTGGCCAGGTCGCTCGGCTCGATCAAAATGCGGGCATCCTCCTCGTGGCTCTGGCGAATCTGTTCCAACACGCCGGCGACGGGGAGATCTCCATTGCGCTCGCAAACCCCGGCCAATGTTTCCCCCGGCTGAAACCCGCAACTGCTGCACCCCCCGATGTGGTACTTGCGAAACAGCGCCCGCTGTGCGCCGGGAAAAACCTGCAGCACTGCCTGCATCGGGGAGTTGCCTGTGATGGTTTCGCTCATTCAGACAAACATTTTTCTGACGCTAAGGAGTACCTCGATGAAGCGATCGACCTCGGCCTCAGTGTTGTAAAAGTAAAAACTCGCACGGGCGGTCGCCGCGACACCGAGCTTGGCCAGAAGCGGTTGATTGCAGTGATGACCCGCCCGTAACGCGACGCCCTTTTGGTCGGCCATCGTGGCTAGGTCGAGAGCGTGGGCGTCCGGCAGCACGAAGCTCACCACGCCCGAGCGGCCTTCCGCCGGGCCAAAAATCCGGATGCCGTCGATCTCGGCCAGGCGCTCGCAGGCCCGTTTGGCCAAACGCTGGTCGTGCTCGAAAATTGCTTCGCGGCCGATAGCGTCGAGGTAGTCCAGCGCCGCGTGCAGGCCAACGGCGCCGGCGACGTTCGGTGTGCCGGCCTCGAATTTGTGCGGAGCGACATTGAAGGTGGAATCGCGGTACTCGACCTTCAAAATCATC
>JASLKI010000358.1 GCA_030747575.1 Verrucomicrobiota bacterium
CGGATGAATTTCTCGGGCAGCTCTGATGCCGGACTGGCCTGCTCCGCAGCCAAACCAGCGGCCCAACCCATCACCACCAAACCAGCCAGCCAACCTGTCCATCGCGTCCTCATTTGCCGAGAGTTTACTCACCCAAGCGGCAAAATACCCTCCAAAAATAAGGATTAGCCCGATACAATCGGCGGCGTGCCGGAGCACAACCAGAATAGCCACTCGCCTGCTGACTTGCCGGAGCTGTTTTTCCGCTTCCTGTCCGACGAAAAGGACGCCTCAGTGTACACACAGCGCAATTACCAGCAGGCGCTTGGCGAGTTCGCGCAGTGGCACCGCGACACCAACGAGTCGCCGGTGTGCTGGAGTGAACTTGAACGGAACGACTTCCGGCTTTTTCTGCGGCAGCTTGGCCGCAGAGAACTCAGCCAAGCAGCGATCCGGCTGCGGTTCAGCGCGCTTAACTCGTTTTACAAGTTTCTAATGCGGCGTGGTCTCGTCGAGTCGTCACCGGTGAAGGATGTCACCCTGCCGAAGCCAGCCAAGCGGCTCCCGCAATTCCTGACCATCGACCAGATGAACGCACTGCTCGACGCGCCGATGCAGGGGTTCGAAGCCGAACGAGCCACCAAAAAAGGGACGAAAAAAAAAGCCAACCAAGTGCCGTACCTCCGCGACCGGGCAATCCTCGAGACGATTTACTCGTGCGGCCTGCGCATCGGTGAGATCTGCCGGATGTTAGCCGGTGAAATCGAGCCGGACGAGCACGTCGTCAACGTGCACGGCAAAGGCAAGAAGGAGAGGCAAGTGCCGATCGGCCGCGCCGCCGTCGAGGCGATCCGACTTTACTGGGAGCGCTTGGCCAAGCCGCCCGCGCTCGACGAGCATGTGTTCTTCGCGTCGGAGAAAAAACGGAGCGCCATCTACCCGCGCTTGGTTCAGTTGCGGCTGAAAAACTACCTGAGTGCCTGCGGGCTCGACCCAAGCCTCACGCCGCACAAGCTGCGTCACAGCTACGCCACGCATCTGCTCGACGCCGGGGCCGACTTGCGGAGCGTACAGGAGATGCTGGGCCACTCGAACCTCACGACGACACAGGTGTACACGCACGTGACCACCGAGCGAATCAAGCGCGCCTACGACGAGGCCCACCCTCGGGCGTGAAACCAACCGCTTAGCCAAGCGCTATTCGGTGGCCACCTGCTCGGCGACGGGTTGTTGGGGCAACTGGGACTGGGGGAAAATCTGGTAGAGTAGGAGGTAAATCAGCACGCCGGTGATTGAGACGTACATCCACAGCGGCCACGTCCACTTGGCGATTTTTTTGTGCTGCTCGAACCGCTCCTTCAGAGCGCGGCTGAATGTCATGAAAATGAGCGGCAAAATCACCACCGCCAAAATAATGTGCGTGATCAATATCGTGAGATAGATTGGCTTAAACCAAGCCGGCTCCAGGAACTTTGTCGACCCGGTGTTAAAGTGGTAGATCAAGTAACAGGTCAAAAACACCGCAGAAGTCACAAAGGCACTGATCATGCAGTTGCGGTGCGCGATCTTGTTGCCTTTTTTAATGAACATGAAGCCCAGTGTGAGAAACACAGTGGCGAGCCCGTTGAGGCAGGCGTTGATGAGTGGCAAATCCTGTATGGTCATTTTTTGGGTTCTCTTAACAATGAGCTGGCGATGGAGATGGCTTTTTCCTTCCAGCCGTCCTCCATACTCTCAAGCACTCCACGGAGTCGGCCCCGCCGGTCAATGGCTACGAAAATGGTGGCGTGAATGAACAGATCCTCCGGCGTGGTTTGTTCACCAAACGGTTTTTCGCGGGCGATGAGTTTCATCTCATCGACGGCCAAGCGCACGATCTCCGGCTTGTCGCCGGTGAGGAATTGCCAGCGCTCTGCATTCGCTCCGAAGCGCTTGGCAAAACCGTGCATGACCTTGGAGGTATCGTGAACGGGATCGGTCGTCAGCGTGACGAAGGCGACATCCGGCTCGGCGGCAAAGTGCGCCTGCAACTCGGCCATGCGCTTGGTCATCACCGGGCACGGCCCGGGGCAGCGGGTGAAGATGATGTCGGCAAACCAGACCTTGTTGGCAAACTTGGCCAAGCCGACCGGCTGGGCCAACTGGTTGGTTAGGGTGAAGTCGCTGAGTTGCGAGATGACCGGCAAGTCCTGCTTGGGCAAGCCGGACTCGGCAGGGCTGGAACCCGGGGCGCGTTGCTCCCGTATGAATGCAAACAGGACGGCCAGGATCACCACGGCCAAGCCGCCCCAGACAAGCCAGCGCACGGTTCGTGAGTACGATTCCATTTTAACAAAGAATGGGCACTCCGTTTAGATCCCCCCGGAGAGTTCGATCAGGCCAGGCGATGCTCAGGCTTTGTCGTCGTTGGCAGTAGTAGCGGTTGATTTTTCGGCGGCCGGTTTTTTCTTTTCGACTTCAGCCTTGTACCACTCTTCCCATGCGACCTCGTCAACGACTTTCACGGCGCCTTTCATGCGGGCATGGCCGTCGCCGCAAAGCTGGGCGCAGGTGATCTGGTAGCGGCCCACTTTCGTCGGCCGAAAGTGAATCGGAATGCGCATGCCGGGAATCACGTCTTGGCAGACGCGCAGCGGCAACACCTTGAAACAGTGGATAACATCCGTTGAGGTCAGATCGATCGTGACGCTTTTGTGTGTGCCGTCCTCGTTTTTGATCATCGGCACCACGATGTCGGACTTGAGCACCTCGACGTCGTCCTCCCAGTACGGCTTTGACTTGTCGATACCGAAGGGGTTGGCCGCGCTGACGAGGGTCTTGGATTGGGCGCCGAGTTTGCCGTCGGCACCGGGGTAACGGGCACTCCACGCAAACTGCTCGGCGGTAACGCGCACCACGCTAGCCTCGCTGAAGTCGGAGGGCTCGTTCACATAAAAATTCCAGAAGTAGATGGCAACCACCACAAGAACGAGTTCAGACGCTATGACGGCACCTTCAATCGAGTTGGTGATGGTCTTGCTCTTGACTCCCTTGTAGTCGGCCTTGGGATTGTTGGTGGCGCGAAACTTCCATAGCGCGACGCAATAATAAATGAGCCAGCCAACAAAGAGTACCAGCATCAACAGGTGAACGGCTATGACCAACCCATCAACCTCCCCCCCGTCCTGGGAGACGACTTCCGGGAAGGAGAATGCTTTAATTATTCCTGATAGTAAGTCCATTTAAACAATTATTCCTTAAACAATTCGGGATCCTCAAACTGTGCGTAGGCTTTGGCGCGCTTGGAGAGAAAAACAAAAAAACCGCCCACGCCGCCAAGCACGGGAATCAGAATAAAAATCAGGCTCGCGATGCCCCACTGCATGCCCTTGGTCATCGGGGAGTCGGGTGCGCCGAAGCAAACCGCGCACGCCTCGAGCGCGCTTGGCCAAGCAAGCATCACCACGGCGAGGAACAACAATCCGGTTGTTTGCTTGCGGTTCACAGGTAACTGACGTGTTTCAGTTTTTTTAAAAAATAACGGAGGTAAACCGACAAGCCAACAGTGCCCGTCAGCGAGATGACGCCCATAACCAACTCAGCCGTTTTGCCGCTCGAGCCGTGGTTCACCACTCCCCAAACCCCAAACATCAGCGTAAAAAGGATCGAGAGGATAATGAAAACCAGATGGAACGCCTTGAGTGACATGTTTGATTAACTCTTCTTTTTAGCCGTCCGCCTGGCCTTGGGTGCCGCTGCTTCAACGGGTGCGGGCTGACTCAGCATTTTCACGGTAAAAACGGTAAACGACGCCGGTAACGCCAAACCCAACAACATTGCCAAGACGATCCAAATTGGAGGCATCTCGTTCGTTCCGGTGGAGACCACCAAGGCGCTGTCCAGTTTGGGAGTATCCCCTTCGGTCCACATGATCAACCCCATCATTCCAGCAAAAAAGAAGAAGGTAAGCACCATGGTCCAAGTGATCCAGATCAGTTTCTTATCCCACTTGTAGTGCATGAAAATAGCCACCACGAAGCTGGCCTTGACCAACGCGATTAACAAGCCAATCACCGCCGCCAAGGCAAGGGGAAGGGCAAACATGATATCGATCACGAATGTGATGATCGTACCAATGACAAGCACACCGCCGACAAAATGGAACTTCTTTATCAGTTCCGGAATGGTTGGTGAATCGTGTGAGTCGCTCATTTTTTAGAGGATATAAAGGATTGGAAAGAGAAATATCCAGACCAAGTCCACAAAATGCCAGAACAGGCCGAAGGATTCAATCCGATTGGTGAACTGTTCACGATCCCTGTGCCAAAGGCCCAACCCGATCGGGAGCATGTTGTAGAGCATTATGAGGATCCCGCCGAACACGTGGGCTGCATGCAGACCGGTGATCGTGTAGTAAATCCCAAAAAATGTACTGTGCTTGGGCTCGTAGGCGGAGAGTCGCTTGATGTCTCCCACGTCCAGCGTGATCTCGTGATGGTGGCTGTGATCCAATCCGAAGACGATGGAGCGTACCCTTGGCTTGCCGCCGATATCCTCGGTGACGCGCTTGGTTCGCCACATCCACGGATGGGCATCGACCGTAACGTAGTCGTCGACGCTCAAGGCCACCGTGAATCCCGCTTGGCCAAGCGCATACTCCGCGCGCTTGGCAGTATCGTAATCGGTCTTTTCCCAGAGGAAGCCGCCATTTAGACGCAGCCCGGCGGCATCCTCGGCACCCTGCTTGGCCAAGGCCTTTTCGGCATCAGCCTCTGACACACCGGCGTCCGCCTTCCAGCCGGTGATGCGAACATCGATCTGGGCTTCCTCGTAGGAGTTGATGTGGCCGGAGAGCGCAAGTGTCCCGTTGCGCCAAGCATCATCGAAGGCAGCATGGCTCGCCTCGCTTCGTTCTTTGAAAAAGCGGGTGGTGTAAATCTTTTCCACGTATTTCTCGACATCGCCGCCGTGCGCAGCATCGCCATCCGCGTGC
>JASLKI010000359.1 GCA_030747575.1 Verrucomicrobiota bacterium
TTCGGCCGGATCGGGTATGGAAAAAGTGACCGGTTGGTGGAGCAGCCTGGCTGCTGGTGACTTTGATGGCGACGGGGACATTGATCTGGTCGCTGGAAACACCGGTCTCAACACGAAATACAAGGCCACTGTTTCCAAGCCGGAGCTGCTTTTCTACGGGGATTTTGACGGGACCGGCACGCAGCGAATCCTCGAAGCCAAGTTCGAAGGCGATGTCTGTTTCCCTCATCGTGGTTACAGTTGCTCGAGCCATGCCATGCCAGGTTTGAGGGCCAAGCTTCCAACCTTCCACTCTTTCGCCATCAAATCACTCGAATCCATTTACTCGCAATCCCGGCTGGACAAGGCACGCCGTTACGAGGCGAACACGCTCGCGTCCGGCATCTTTGTGAACGATGGCGGTGGCCGTTTCTCTTTTGTGCAGTTACCCCGCATTGCTCAAGCCTTTCCCGTGAACGGCATCGTCGTTCATGATTTTACCAACGACGACAAACCGGACATCTACATCGTCGGCAACTCAGGCAGCCCGCAGCGAGAAACCGGCAACATGGACGGGGGAGTC
This sequence comes from Verrucomicrobiota bacterium, assembly GCA_030747575.1. Classification (GTDB taxonomy): domain Bacteria; phylum Verrucomicrobiota; class Verrucomicrobiia; order Limisphaerales; family UBA1096; genus UBA1096. The sequence goes on from JASLKI010000359.1 coordinate 563, forward strand.
AGTCTGCTTCTAAAGGGCGACGGCTTGGGGGGCTTTCATCCCGTCTGGCCCAGTGAGTCCGGTCTCGTCGTGCCCGGGGATGCCCGGGGGATTGCACTGACCGACCTTAACGGGGACTCAAAGCTCGATATTGTCGTGACCGTAAACGATGCGGACCTGAAAGTGTTTCAGGCGAGGTGATCAGGGCTGTGGGCCCTCCATTCGCTTGGCCAAGCGGCGCTTTTGCGTTGGCCTTGGCCCCGGTTTGGGGCTTGATGGGGCGCGATGACGTTTCCGGAACCACGCTTGGCCAAGCGCGCCGTTGTTGCATTGTGTCTGACCGGTTTCGTCTGCCTGGCGTTGTATCCGCTTGGCATTCCGGCAGCCGACTTGGCTTGGAATAATGGCCGAGGCCACCGGAGCGCTCCGCTTGGCGTTTCGGGAACGCGCTCCGCCGGTTTTGAACTCCTGCCGCCGGCATTGACCGGCTTGAGTTTCACCAATCGGTTGTTCGGCGAAATGTTTCTCACCAATGCCGTGGCTCACAATGGGGCCGGAGTCGCCGCCTCCGACGTGGATGGCGACGGCTTGTGCGACCTCTACTTCGCCAATCTGCAGGGAGCAAATCGGCTGTACCGGAATCTCGGCGGCTGGAAGTTCGCCGACATCACCGATGCGTCTGGGGTCGGTTGTGCCGGGCAACTCTCCACCGGCGCGGTGTTCGCCGATGTTAACGGCGACGGCTACACCGACTTGCTGGTCAACGGCATTACCGCCGGCACGCGGTTGTTCTTGAACGACGGCCGGGGCAGGTTCGCCGAGCCGGCCGACAACGGCCTGGCACGGGAAAACACAGCCATGAGTCTGGCGCTGGGTGACGTGGACGGCGACGGCGACCTCGACCTGTACGTGGCCAATTACATCGACGTGATATACATCGCCGACTCGAGCACGCGGTTCACGCTGGGGCGGCGGGGCGGCGGGTGGGTGGTCACCCGCGTCAACGGGCAGTCCACGTTCAAGGCGCGGTTGCGCGACAGGTTCCTCGTGACGCCGGACGGCATGGTCAAGGAGCTCCCGGAGCGCGATTGTTTTTACCTAAACGATGGCACCGGCAAGTTTCAAAAAATGGTGTTCGAGCAGGGCAGCTTCACCGACGAGGATGGCCAGCCGTTTGCCGCCCAGCGCGACTGGGGGCTGGCTGTGGCGTTTCGCGATGTCAACGGCGATCTCGCGCCGGACCTGTACGTGTGCAATGACTTCAGCAGTCCCGACCGGTTTTGGATTAACGACGGGCACGGCCGGTTCCGGGCGGTGCCGAGGCTGGCCGTTCGCCACACCAGCCGCTCCTCGATGGGCATCGACTTCGCTGACATCAACCGCGACGGCCACGACGATTTCCTGGTGCTGGACATGCTCGCTCGGCAGCAGGCGCGGCGGCTTGTGCATCTTGACAAGGAAGAACCGATCCCGATCGTGGTCGGCAAACTCGACGACCGGCCGCGCTATAACCGTAACACGTTGCTGGTATCACGGGGAGACGGCTCCTGGCTGGAGACGGCCAACTACGCCGGGCTCGAGGCGAGCGACTGGTCTTGGGCTGCGGCGTTCATGGATGTGGATCTCGACGGCCTTGAGGATGTCCTCATCACCAATGGGTTCAGCTTCGATACGATGGACATCGACAGCAAACAGCGGGTCTTGGCGATTCAAAACGCAAGGAAGCTGCCGACCGCCGAGTTGAAGCGGCTGCGTAAACATCGCCCCGCTTGGCCAAGCGCCAACGCCGCCTTTCGCAACGATGGCGGTTTGAAGTTTGCGCCGGCATCGAGCGACTGGGGGTTTGATCACGTGGGCGTGTCTTACGGGATGGCGCTGGCTGATCTCGACAACGACGGCGACCAGGACGTGGTGGTCAACAACCTGAACCAGGCGGCTGGGCTGTACCGCAACGAGAGCAGCAAGCCAAGGGTGGCGGTGCGGTTGCGCGGGCGAGGCGGCAACCGGTTTGGCATCGGCGCCCGCATTCGCGTGGCCAACAAGGTAAGTGTCTTGTCTCAGGAAATAATGGCCGGCGGGCGGTACTTGAGCGGCGACGATCCGCTCCGCGTTTTTGCGATGGCCCCGGGCGAGGCGCACCGACTCGAAGTGCTTTGGCGCACCGGCGGTCGGTCGGTGCTGGAGGACGTGGAGCCCAACCGGCTGTACGAGATTCACGAGCCGGAGGCCAAGGCTAAGCCAGTCGTAACGCCCGCGCTCACGCCGATTTTTGAGGATGTCAGTGAGCGACTCAACCATCGGCACGAGCAGTCGCCGGTCAGCGATTTCGTCAATGAGCCGCTGCTGCCGCGCCGCACCAGTCAGGCGGGGCCGGGCGTGGCGTGGCTGGACGCCGACCGTGACGGCTGGGAGGACTTGGCCATCGTTGGCGACGGTGGGCTTCATCTTTTCAGCAACACAAATGGCCAGTTTCAACAGACAAACAATCCCCAGGTTGAGGTTCCGGACTGCCGGATTGACCTGGATCAGGATGGCGATCTGGATTCGATTGTAAGCGAAAGCGGCACGCTTCGTTTTTTTGAACACACGCCAAGTGGTCAAACGATCAACCCGATTTGGGGGAAACCGTTTGAAACGATTGACCGTGTGAACGGCTCGGCCGCGGCCGACCTCGATGGCGACGGTGATGCTGACTTGGCCTTGGCCACCGAGTGGGGGCCGGTGCGTGTGTTCCGGAACGACGATGGCCTGTTCACCGAGCGCACTGATGCGCTTGGCTTGGCCGACTATCGCGGCTGGTGGAACGGTGTTGCGATGATCGATGCGAACAACGACGGGCGACTCGACATCATCGCCACCAACTGGGGCCGCAACAGTTTTTACGAGACGCTCCTACGCGAGGATGGCGGTGAGTCGCGCCTGGCCTTGTTCGTCGGCGATGTGGATGGCAACGGAACGATCGAGCAACTGGAGGCCGTGCGGGTCGGTGGGAGATGGTTGCCGGTGCGCGACCGTCATGCATTGGAAAAGGGGTTGCCGGATTTGGGGAGCCGTTTTCCGGTGCACGCCGAAATGGTCAGGGCGGGGATACCGGGCATCGCCGGGCCGGCGTTTGCACGGCTGAAAAAAATGGAGATTAACCATTTGGATACCACGCTCTTTATCAACCGGGGCGACCGCTTCGAGCCGGTGCCGCTGCCAATGGTGGTTCAACTCTCACCGGCGTTTTCGGTGTGCGTCGGCGACGTCGATGCCGACGGAAATGACGATTTGTTTTTCAGCCAGAACTTTTTTGCCGTCCGACCGGAGGATCCTAGGAACGACGCGGGCACCGGGCTGTGGCTGCTTGGCCACGGGGACGGGACGTTTCGTGCGCTTAAGCCAAGCGAGTCGGGCGTGCGAGTCGATGGCGAGCAGCGCGGCGCGGCGTTGGCTGACTTCGACCACGACGGGCGGGTGGATCTGGTTGTCACGCAGAACGCGTCGTTGACTCGGCTGTTTCGCAATCAACTAGATGCCAAGGGCTTGCGGGTGCGATTTGACGGCGCAGGCAGTGGCGTTGGGGTATGCCTACGGCTTTCTTATAAGGATGGCACTAAGGGACCGGCGCGTGTGGTGCAGGTCGGCTCCGGTTATCGATCCGCCAACGCCACGACGCAGGTACTCGGGGCGGCGGGGGAAGTGGCAGCTATTGAGGTCGCTTGGCCAAGCGGGAAAAAAAAGAGGGTCCCAATTGAGCCGGGGCAGTCGGAAGTGGTGGTTACTGAACTGCAGAATCCCTAAGGCTTCGGCTTGGGTGCTTGCGGGGCCGGTGTATTTTTGTCCGTTGATGCTTCAAAGGTTTTTTCTGTGATGAGACTGCCATTCAGAAACAAAGCTTCCCTGATCTTGTTGCCGTCCTCGTCCCAGGCGGTCCAGTTGCCGTTCTGTTTCGCTTCCAGATAAGCTCCTAGCTGCTTGAGTTGGCCGTTTTCATGGTAGGACTTCATTTTGCCATGCGGGTAGCCTTCTTTGTGAAACCACTCGATTGATTTGACCCCGTTGGTGTGCCAGAAGGTTTGCAAACCATCCGCTTTACCGTTCACAAACGTTCCTTTCTTGTCCGGCTTCCCGTTGGGATACCAGGTTTCCCACAAACCGGAGCGCTTGCCGTTCACGTAGTCCCCCTTGGTTTCATTTTGGCCGTTGGGATGCCACATCATCCGGCGGCCGTGGGGTACGCCGTTGGTGAACGGCAACTGTAGTTTGATGACTCCGTTGGTGTGGTGGAGCACCTCGATCCCGGTGAAGAGGTTCGTCGTGTCGCGCCAGTACCACTTACCGTCATTCCGGTTTTGCAGTTCGTCGTCGAGAGCCAGGGGGACGCCGTTGGTCATACGCCGGTTTTGTGGCGCGTTTTTTTCGGAGTCCCGGTTTTGCAGTTCGTCGTCGAGAGCCAAGGGGACGTCGTTGGTCATACGTTGGTCTTGTGGCGCGTTTTTCTCGGAGCAACCGGCGGTGAGCAGGGCCGCGCATGCAAGAGCCGGCACGGCAAAGTGATTCGATAAAAAAGTTATATTCATGGTCGAAAAAAAAGGTTGTCGTGGTTCGAAACGGCCAATAGTGTCCCCCTGCCTGGGGTCGTCCGGTCAAAATCCACATCCAGATTATCCGCCAACAACTCTATTATTCCAGCATTATGTTGACTGAAAAACTTAAAACAAAGACAGCAAACTTGCGCATGTTTGCGCTTGCCACACTGATGACCGTCCTATCGTCGGTGACAGCCCAGACATTATTGGAAGAAAACTTTTCCTCCGGCTTCGAGGAGTGGGCCGTGGTGAACCCGCCGGGATCCTTCAATGGCTCCCCTCGTTGGCAGGTTGGTCCCGGGGGCGAGACTCTCTTTGAGAATAGCAACGTCCAAGCCCCTGACACGGCCGGGATGTTTATCAACGACGCTAAGACCGGGGAGAATTTCATCTACAAGGCACTGCTACTAAGCGGGGACGATGACGGCATCGGGCTGGTGTTTGGCTACAAGGATTCGGCGAACTTTTACCGAATCATGTTTGCCTCCCAACCGGAGCGCAACACATTCCCCGGTGAGGGCTGGTTGCTGGAACACGTGGTGAACGGCAAGGGCGTCCACCTGGCCGGGGACGATTACAGTGAGGATTGGGAGCCGGAGTTCATGTACATGCAGGGGTATCCGTTTGAAGTGACGATCAAGGCCAATGGGAAGAAACTGACCATTACCGTGGTGGATGATCCCGAGGAGGACGGAACCGAGTATGAACTGGTCAACAACCTTACAATCCCCGCGAACGCGGACGGCAACGTGGGGCTTGCGAGTTGGGAACAGGCAGGTGGAATTCCCTCTGGGTCTCACTTTAGTGATATTTCGGTGGACGGGAAGGTAGCTGCGATGCCCAATCCGCTTGAGGGATGGGAAGAAGTGACTCCCGTGAACAGCGAGGAGAATGACGTTCTGGAGGGAGGGAACGATGGTTACCCGGTGTGGAGCGTTGGCGTGACCAGCGATTCATCGGCTGGGGGCATTTTAGCCGAGTCCAGTAACAGCGGTCTGATCGGGATGGAGATCGAGGTGGGGGATGACGAGTTTAACTCCAATATCGACTGGACTGCCGGCATGCTGGTGACTGGAGATGCGAAGTGGAAGGATTACCGTGTCTCGACCCGACTCCATGCCTTTCCTCACTGCGCGTTCACGGGGTGCTGGGTCAACGCCCACGGCCTGGTCTTTCGCTACAAGGATGCGCAAAACTTTTATCGGCTTTCCTTTTCGAGCCGGAACCCCGGCGACTCCCTGCCGCGTCAGGGTGTGTCCATCCAGAAGGTTGTCAATGGTGAATGGTCCGAGGTGTTCTGGGAAAAGGGAGCTGCGTTCTCAGCGAAGAAATTCGTACCCAGCGGCAATGCCGACAAGAGCACCTTTGACCTCTCGCTGACAGTCTCGGGAAACCAGGTGGAGTTCACCATCATCAGCGACCCGAACGGGGCGGCCAAGGTGTTCAACTACGGCCCCATAGAGGTCACGGGTGTGGATTCCGGGAAGGTCGGTTTTTTTAGTTACTACCAGCGTTTGCTGGACATCCACCACCTCAAGGTCGAGGAGATCTCCGGCATTCCGCTCGAGACGTTCAGCGAGTTCGGCAAACCCAGTCCCGCCGTCGGCCTGAGCAACTTTGAACCTGGGACAAAGGTGGTCGCGACGGTCCCGAGCCCCATCGAGGATCCACCGGGGTACCGACGGAAGGTGACCGGCTGGAGCGGAACAGGCTCCGCCCCGAAGGGCGGCATCTGGTTTTTACCAGGGAACCCGAGGTTGAGCTTTGTCATCAACAAGGCCTCATCGCTCACATGGAATTGGAAAACCGAGGTCAAGGTGAACATCAATGCGGATGGCGGCGGGAAGTTCAGCGGTGGAAGTACCAAGTGGTACAAGGAGGGCACCAAGCTGACCATCAATGCGCTGCCCAGTTCCGGTCACATGTTTGACGGCTGGTACGGGACCGTGAGCAGCAAGAACAGGAAGCTGACAGTTTACACCAACCAGCCACTAAACCTGACGGCGGTGTTTCGCCCGGACTCGGACCGTGACGGGATGGATGATAACTGGGAGAAGCAATACATCGGTGACCTGGCAGGCAAGGCCGACGATGACAGTGACGGTGATGGTGTGAGCAACATCGACGAATATCGCCGCCGCACCAACCCGGGGGCAGCAGAGGTGCTGTTGTACGCGGTGCCCTCCAACTGGGAGAACACGAGCGTTTCGAACCCCTTCACCGCCGGCCGCATGACTTTGGCCGATTTTGGTGATGGATTTAAGGGTATCTGGGAGAATAGCGGCACCTTCGAGGGAGCCTCCGAGGATAATGAAAACACCGACTGGGAGGGGCAGAGGATCATCCTGAAGGATTCGGTCTGGGAGGAGGACTGGAAGGACGGCACCTACGAAGCCACGGTTGTGGTCGGGGACTTGAACACAAGCTGTCTTTATTTCCGATATCAGGATGAGGAAAACTGGTACCGAGTTTCACTATCAGGCAACGAGGCTGGCGGTGCCTGGCCGCAGGTCGGGTTGAGCATACAGAAGAGGGTGAACGGGGTGTATGCCATGATTGAGGAATATGACGACTGGATGACTCCTGACCCGGAGGATGACGTACTGAAAATGATCAAGCTAAAGGTTACAGCCAAGGGCAACGCCTTCACGGTGCAGGCCATTCCGTTTGACCCAATCGACCTGAAAGACTTTGACGCGGATGGCGCCTCCGAGATTTTGTCGTTTAATGATGATGGCTTGGCATCGGGGCGGGCAGGGGTTGGTTTTGCTCGTCAGGGTGCTGCCGCCACCGACACGGTCACTGACTATATTCCAGTCGGCTCAGGGGCCTTGTTTAGGGACGTAACGGTCACTATCGGAAACAAGGTCGTGTTTGAGGACGCATGGGACGGTCATGACAGCCAGACACTCCTCCCTAAGGGATGGACCGATCCCGCCAAGGGTGGGGCAATGGCCGGGGATTGGATATCCAGCGCCCATGGTGGTTTCTTCCAGATGAAGGACGTGCACACCGCCAGTCCCACCGACAAGAGCATCCTGAAAGCCGATGGCGACGGGGCGCTTTTCATCGGGCCGGCGATTGAAAGCGAGAACTTCCTGCTCGAGTTTGGCTTCCAGTCATTCAGCGCCAACGACTATCTCACCGCCATCGACGGGATGGGTTTTGTTTACGATTACAAGGACGAGAACAACTTCGCCCGGGTCATTTTCATCAACACCAAAGACATGGCGCTTGACGGGGGCTCCACGTTGCCGCGGGGCATCAATGTCTCCCGCAAGATCGACGGCACATGGCACGACATCATCACGGGTGACCGCTCCTTCTCCTACGTGCGTGGCCGGCCGTTCGACGTTGCTTTCACGGCTGAGAACGGCAACTACCACCTCGTCATCAATGGGCATGAACCGCTGTACCTTTGGAACCAGTGGCGCAACTCCTATTTCCCCGCCACACCCAGCGAGATCAAAAAGGGAGCCAGCTCTGCCGAGATACACTGGAGCGACCAGGAGGTGACCTCCGGGAGCCGGTATGGGGTGACCACTTGGGGCTCGAGGCTTGCCCATATCCTGCGGGCCGAGGTTTACTCGCTTGAGGCCGAGGATGATACGCCACCTGAGCCGGCTATCCTTGCTATTTCACAGGCAGGCAACAACGTTAGCATCACTTGGGACGGCGACGGTCAACTGGAAACAGCTACCAACGTGAATGGCCCCTGGGCTCCGGTCAGTAGTAGCAGCCCGGCCGAAATCACATCGGCGGACGGCCAGGGATTCTACCGCGTCACACGCTAAAAATTAACATTATTTTCAGCAGTTTAACCAAGCTCACATGAAAACTAATATGCATTCAAAAAAGTCATCATTGAAGGCATTTACACTGATCGAGTTGCTGGTGGTTATTGCAATAATTGCAATCCTAGCCGGCATGCTGTTGCCTGCGTTAGCCAAGGCCAAGGGGAAAGCCAAGCAGCAAAGCTGCCTTGTCAACACCCGCCAGTTGATGCTCGCGTGGATGATGTACCCGGATGACTATCAGGGCAAACTGGTCAGCAACCACGGCATCGGTGAGACAATTGCCAAGCGCCAAAACTGGGTGAACAACGTTATGGGCTATGACCTTGCCCCGGAGAACACTAACATCTTGTTTATCACGGATGCATTGCTCTCTCCCTACACGTCCAGGTCATCTGGCATCTACAAGTGCCCTTCCGACCAGTTCCTCACCAAGCAGCAGCGTAGCGCCGGTTGGTCATCCCGCGTGCGGAGCTACTCGATGAACTGTTTTGTCGGGGATGCCGGTGTATTGAATGCGCCCGGCCCGCAGAACGCCCTTGCGCCGGGCTGGCGCCAGTTCCTGTTGATGGGCGACATCCCCAATCCGAGCGAGATCTATGTGACTCTTGATGAACATCCGCCGACTCTAAATGACGGTTGGTTCCATGTCTACCCGACCTACGGCACCGGTGATGAGATAGCCTCCAATCACAATGGTGCGGCGACCTTTTCTTTTGCCGACGGCCATTCAGAGGGCAAGCAGGTTGTGTTCAAGGGAGACGACAAGAAGACTTCCGCCGTCAAGAAGAGTTGGCTTGGCCCACGCGCCACGGTTCCCTACGTCAGGCGATAGCAGCGATGACTAGAGGCTTGCGGCTGTTGAGATGGCCAGCCACCCCAATTCAGGATCGCCCGGTTTAGCCCGGGCTTTTTTTCTCGTCTGACCAGGCCGGGAAACGTGCCATGCGTGTTGGCTTCAATGATACGTCACCTTTCTCAATGACTTGGGCGATACGATCTATTTGGTTTATCTGAAGGGTTCGCCAGCATCCTGGTGGTCGCTGCATTCCGGCGACGGCGTACTCGCCCATGTGCTCTAAGGCAGGTGTTGGGATTTGAGTAGAGACCCGGTTTCCTGCGAATAGAGTGGTTGGATGGAACAAATCAGTCTATTCTACTGGTCTCAATTTATGGTGATTATGATTCGACCCAGACAAGACATAGTCAGTTTTTGCGCGGTAATTTCAAAAGTTACACTGATTGTATCCGTTCTTGTCGTGGCCGGTTGCGATGCTGTTCAAGATCCGCCGTCAGCACCGGTGGCGCGCAAGCCGGTGGTGTTCAACCCTTCGATCAGTATGAGTGAATTCAAGCCGGGCCAGTTCACCCGAGTGACAGGCGCCCGCCAACGGGTCAGCATCACGCGGGGATTCTGGATGGGGACCCACGAGATCACTCAGCGGGAGTTTGAGTCGGTGATGGGTAGCAACCCCAGTTTTTTCAAGGGCGAAACCCTGCCGGTAGACAAGGTCAGCTTTAAGCAGGCGGTCGCGTTCTGCAAGGCGCTCACCACGGGAGACCGCAAGGAGGGGCGCATTGCGACCAACATGATCTATCGGCTTCCGACTGAGGCGGAGTGGGAATACGCCTGCCTGGCCGGGGCAACGACCGCGTTTTCGTTTGGCGACTCGGAGGCGGAGGCGGACGCCCACGCCTGGTCCGCCGAGAATGCCGACGACAAAACCAACCTGGTGGGCCAGAAAAAGCCGAATGCCAATGGCATGTATGACATGCACGGCAATGTCTGGGAGTGGGTGATGGACTGGTTTGCCCCGCATCCCAAGGCGGAGCAACTGGTGGATCCCTCCGGGCCGCCGGAGGGGGAACACCGGGTGTTCAAGGGGGGAGGTTGGTATCATGAGGCCAAGTTCGCGCGGAGCACCTCGCGATTCATGATGGAGCCGGGTATGAGCATCAACTTTGTTGGATTTCGTGTGGCCTTGGTCGAGACGCCTTGACCGTTAGTTTCTTGATCCTCGGTGGGGAGTTGAGGAGGGCACAGGAGAAGGATCTCGGTTTTATTCAATTTTTTACACCCATTGAGCCCAACTTGGGCCAAGGGGAGCTGCGGAAGGGCAAAACTCTTTGGAATTGTGACTTTCCAGCGAGATTGAGCTTGGCCAGACTGGGCACAGGGCACCATCACCCGCCCCCTCCCTCTCACAAAAAAATAAAAAAAAGTGCTAAAAAAGGGTTGCCAAGCTTAAGGCTTATGTTGCAACGTGCCCGCCGCATAGCCGAGTTTTAGTTAATTCGGGGGGTAATTGGCCTCTCAATACATCATTGTCTGTGTCTAAATTTAGAGCAGCCTTAGCAGTAGACCGGTTTGAATCGGAAGTGAATTGACAGTAATAATTTTTATTATAAGTAACCTACAAACAATAAATAACCCCAAACTATAACCAAACCATGATTAAGAAACTAATGACGGCCCGTCGCTTTATCGCAGCGGGAGTGTTGTCGGCATTCATGTTCGTTGGCATCGCCAGCGTGAATGCGCAACTTACGGACGGTCTAGTGGCCCATTGGCCGCTGGACGAGTTAAACGGTGACACCACGCCCGACCTGATCAACGGCTACGACATGACCGCCGACAACTTGACCGCCGACAGTGTTGTCGAAGGCAAGTACGGCAATGCGATGTCCTTTTCCAATGCTGAACAGACACTCCTGTGGCGCAAGAACGAAGAGGGGGATTCCCTGCCGGCCAACCAGCATGATTCGTTCACTGTTTCGTTTTGGTCCAAGATTCAAGGAAACGGCCAGAACGATCTGCGCGTGTTTTCCGAGTCCAATACTACGGGCAATAATTCCCCGTTGTTTAATATCGGAACCAGAAACAACGGTAGTGACGGAACCATTGATATCTACATCCGCAGTATAGGAGGAGGGGGCACTGTTGGTCACATATTCTCCACAGCCGAGCCGTTCGACGATGAGTGGCATCATGTGGTGTTTGTACAGGAAGATCTTGCGCGCAGCATTTACGTCGACGGTGAGCTCGATGACCTGGAAATTGCACCCAAGGAGGAGGGTGACCACAATGTAGATGCCACCACCATAGGCGGCATCCTGCGTGGCAGTGCGTCGCACTGGGTGACAGGTTTGATTGATGATGTGGCGATCTGGGATCGCGCCCTCAGTGCTGATGAGGTAAGCGGGTTGACCAGCAGTGGAATCCCAACAGCAGGTGGTGGCGGCCATCCGCTCTTGGTTGATCTCGTCGCTCATTTCCCGCTTGATGAGGATGGTAACTCGACCAACGGAGAGTTCACGGCGACCACAGTGACCGATGTTGAGTTCGGTGCGGATGGCGCAACTGGCAACACGGGAACCTCGGCAACGTTCAATGGTTCATCGAGCATCATCCAGCACGACTGGGTCGCTGGTTTAAACCCTGAGGATAGCTTCACGCTTACGGTGTGGGCGAAGTCCGATGGTGGTGCGGGTGCATGGCATTCGCC
>JASLKI010000360.1 GCA_030747575.1 Verrucomicrobiota bacterium
TTTTTGTTAAACCGGGCGATGCCGTAACCATCCGCCCGTTTCTTTTCATCGTTACGATTCTCAGGGTTTGCGTAGGCGATCATTGAGATTTTGTTGCCGAGGCCATCCTTAAAATCGCCAGTCCACGGTAGCGGACTGTTCAATACAGGGTTAGGTCCGGATTGCTCGTCGAGCGGATGCCACCAGCGACCGTAGATGGTATTGACCAACGCGGGGCTCGTGAAGCCATACGGGCCGTCTCCGTGATCGCTGATTCCGTGTTTTACGACCACCGCAAGATGCTGGTCGCCGCAGAGATGCACTGCCCAAGCGCGGCGAATCAGTTCAACCGCCTTTTTTCGGGGCGTCTGCGGCCAACCGTTGCAGTCAAGATCAGCCAACAGACGACTCTTCGGCCCACCGTGCATGTGTACCGCGCCGCAAAACGCGGTCTGCGAGAGGACGCCTTTCATCTCGGCGTTCGTCCAGTCCTCCGCCCAGTTCTCAAGGAATTTTTCCTGGCGCAGGCCAAGCAGTTGCAGGCCGGGCAGGTCAATTGTTTTTGGATCGTATTTCGGATCGTTGATATGATCGGGGCGGGGGCCCATTTGCGGGATCTTGCCCGCTGGGCCGCTCTTAAATTTGCGATCCTCTAGCACAGCGAAGTCCACACCGCCGACGGTGATCCGCGTGAAGTAAACGCTGATGTCGCGATTCACCGGCGCGGGATCCGGGCAGTCCGGCAGATGCCACGATTGCTGACGCTGCACCTGATTAACATACTTCACAGGAAACTTGTAGCCCCCATCTGCGCTACCCGGGAGGGTCGAGTTTTTGCCGCTCTCACCCCAGACGTTGCCGTGGCCGACATCGTGGTCGTCCGGAATACAAATAGTGGGCCGGTCTCTGATGATATCGCGAAACTGCATACCAAACTCAATCCACCCTACGGTATGCTCGGTGTGACGATAAGTCTGGTCGCCGCCAAAAAACAACAGGTCGGGATCCTGTTCCAGGACGTTGGCGATAATCTCCGGGCGGCCACCGGCGGTGCGGCTCGAGTTGCAGGAGAGGTTGGCGACAACGATCTCGTTTTTACCGGAAGGGTCACGGCGAATCCGCCCCTCGAACATCGCCTTCGCGCCGTGACGAACACGGTACGGTACGTCCTGCGAATCGTCCCAGTTCTCAACCCGAAAGTGGGCGTACCAGCCAGGATAGCGTACTTCAGATTTACCAACCTCGACCCACTTGCCATCTCGCTTGAACTCCAGCTTGGCCAAGCGCTCCTCGCCTGGCTTGAGGGGGAAAAGTTGAGCCGTCATTTTCAGCACGCCGGCTTGATGGGTGTAGACCGCAAACGCCACAACCTGGTCACGCGGCACATCCATCGACGGCGCAGCCGCCTTACGCCCCCTGCCCTTGAGCTGGGTTTTCGCGCCAGCGCCCTTCGTCCACCATTCGCCGGTGGTCAACGAGTCGAGTTGGGGAAACTTCACGCCGAACGGTTGAGCCGCTTCACTAGCTGCAAAAAATTCCGGAGTAAGGGCTAAAGAGCCCACTCCAGCGGCGGTGATCTTAATGGCGGTGCGTCGATTCATTTTCATGGTTTAACAAAGATTTTGAACCAGATTTTGTAAACCCAAGCAAGGGCAACTTCAAGTCACACCGCACTGATCTCGGCTAAAAAAATGGCTATGGCAGCTTGAGCCAGACGGTATTGGCAAGGATGAGTTCGAGCAGCAGCAGTGCCAAGCCGGCGATGACGAGGTAGGAAAACCACTCGTCGTAATTGAAAAACCGCTCCACTTCCACCTCGGTTTTTTCCATCTCGTCAATCCTGTTGTAAATCTCCCGCAGCTTGCGCTGGCTGTCGGCGCGAAAGTACTGTCCGCCGGTTTGCTCGGCGATTTTTTGCAGTGTTTCCTCGTCGATGTTCACCTCAACGTCTCGATAGCGCTTCCGGCCAAACACATCGGTGTACGGCATTGGGGCTACGCCTCGCGTGCCGACGCCGATGGTGTACACCTTCACGCCCAGCAATTCGGCCGCCTCGGCGGCGGTCAACGGCGCGACGGTACCGGCGTTGTTTTGGCCATCGGTCATCAGGATGATAATGCGGCTCTCCGAGTCCAGGTCTCGCAGCCGGTTCAGCCCAGCGCTAATTGCCGAGCCGATCGCGGTGCCATCCTCAATGTCCTCACTCCCAGCCTCGAGCCGATCAAGGTTGGCCAGAAGAAAGTCGTGATCGAGGGTCAGCGGCGCGGCGATGTACGCCCGACCGGCAAAGGCCACCAAACCGATCCGGTCCGCCGGACGGTCGTTGACGAATCCCTTTAGCACCTCCTTGGCCACGGCGGCCCGGTTGGCCCCTTCCCCCTGCAATTGAAAATCCTCGGCCAACATGCTACCGGACAAATCGAACGCCACAGCGATGTCGATGCCGCTGGCCCGGATTTTCTCAGTGCCTTCGCCCCACTGCGGCCGGGCCATGGCCAGCACGAACAACAGCAGCGCCGTCCACCGCAGGAACCCAAGTAGTAGCCCCGACTTGGGTTTACCCAAGCCCATGATGCCGCGCACGAGTTGCACGGAGGAGAACATCAGCGCCGGCCGGCCGCTGGCCCATCGCCGCTGCGCCCACGCGATCAAAGGCAGGAGCACCAGCAACAAGAGCCACCACGGGCTGTCAATTTTCAGGTCGCCAAAAGTCATTCTTCCGATTGGACCCCCTCTTCAGCCCCGGTCTCTTCGCGCAAACTCGGCTGCGTTTCGCCGACCAACCGGCTGGCGGCCTCGTGGAGATTGCGCAGCTCCAGCTCCGGCGGCTCCGCCTTGGCGAACTTCACCATGTCGCACTCGCCTAGGAAATCGGCGAGCAGTTGCTTGTGTTCGCCAGCCAGGCGCTGACTCGACTGCAGCTCAAACAGAAACTCCTCGGTCGTCCGGTCCGGCGCGTGAAGGTTGAATCGCCCCTCAAGATAGACACGAATGATCTGCGATACCTCCGTGCAAAACTGCTCGGCCTCGTGGATCATGCCAAGCGCACGCTGCAGCCGCTCCCACGCCACGACATGCGGAGGTGGTGGTGG
>JASLKI010000361.1 GCA_030747575.1 Verrucomicrobiota bacterium
TTTCCCGGCCTCATAGCCGGCGTCGCTCGTTGCGGAGAGGATCGCCTCGAGCGCCTCCTCGACACTGCCGAGCGCGGGCGCGAAGCCGCCCTCGTCGCCAACGGCGGTGGAGAGGCCCTTCTTTTTCAGCACAGCCTTGAGGGCGTGAAAAATCTCGGTGATCGCGCGCAGTCCCTCGGAGAATGTGTCGAAGCCCCGGGGCATGACCATGAATTCCTGAAAATCGATCGGCGCGTCGCTATGAGCGCCGCCGTTGATGACGTTGGCCATCGGCACTGGAAGGACGTTGGCATCCGCGCCGCCGAGATGGCGGTAGACCGATTGGCCGGCCGCGGCCGCGGCCGCCTGCGCGTTGGCCAGCGACACGGCAAGGACGGCGTTCGCGCCGAGGGTGGCCTTGTTGTCGGTGCCGTCGAGGTCGAGCATCGCCTGGTCGATCGCCGCTTGGTCGGCGGCGTCAGCGCCCTTGAGCGCGGGCAAGATTTTCTCGTTAATGTTGGCGACGGCCTGCCGGACGCCTTTGCCAAGATAGCGGTTTTTGTCGCCGTCACGGAGCTCAAGCGCCTCATGTTCGCCGGTGCTCGCGCCGCTGGGGACGGCGGCACGGCCAACGATGCCGTTCTCTAGGGTCACGTCTGCCTCGACAGTGGGGTTACCGCGCGAGTCGAGGATTTCGCGGGCCAGGATGCTTTTAATGTTTGTCATGAAGATAAACCACCCGATTACGGATGGCGGGACATGATAGGTTGCAATCGTTCGCCGTCAAGCGGCGGCTTTTGTGCGAATGTGCTTGACCAAGCCTGTCGCGCTACGGCTTGGGAGTGGGGGTGAGTGGGAGCGCTTCGCCGGCTTCGTCCCACTTTGCCGTGGCGGTGAATTTGCCGTTGGCGAACGTGCCTTCCGTCTTGCGTTGTCCGTTGGCGTGCCAATGAATCGCCGGCCCGCTTGGTTTACCGTTCTTGAATTCAACCACGCTGCGGAGGTTGCCGTTGTCCCACCAGGTTTTCCAGCGGCCATGTTGCATACCATTTTTGTAACCACCCTCGGCCTGTTTCCAGCCCTCGATTGTCCACCGCTTAGTCTGGCCGGTGTACGGCTCAGGCTCGCCGATGACGTGCCAACGTTGTTCCTTCAATTCAAGACGATGTTCCTCGATGAAACGTTCGCGTTTGGGCTTGCGAATCGACGGTGCGGCGGCAACCGGCTCGGGAGCCGGCTTGGGCTGCGCGGCGGGTGCCTTGGCAGGCGCCGGCTCGGGCTCCGCAACCGGCTCTGCAACCGGCACGGCGGCAGTCGGCGGCGATGCCTGTTCAGCTGGCTCGGGAGTGGGCTTGGTTTCGGGGGCGGGCGTTGGCTCTGTAGCCGGCTTGGCGACGGGTGCCGGGGTACTCTCGGTGGGCGGCGGCGTGGGGGGTTCGCCGGGACCGCAGGCAACGAGCAGGGCCAAGGCGGCCAATTGGACGGGTAACAATCTCACGCGGCAAAGCTCTCCAAGTCCACCGGACAAGGCAAGAGCGATCCGCTTGGCCAAGCGCGAAAAGTCCCGAATCAAGGCGTGCTCGGGGTGCCGCTGGAACTGCCTTCCGGCGCACCCACGGAGGCTCCCCCGCCGCCGCCGCCGCTGTAACCGCCGCCGCCGGATGAACCGCCGCCGCTGTGGGTGGAACCGCCGCCGCTCAGGTTGCTGAAGTCACTCGCCGTGCCGCCGCCGGGAGGCGTCCAGCCGTGGGAGCCGTGGTAATACGATGAGTTATATTGGCTGGAATAACCCCTCCCGTACGCAACACCGTAGCTGCCCCAAGCCTGGCGGTTCAGTCTCTGCCGAACCTTGGCCCAATAAACTTTCTCGGGCACGACTTTGCCGTTTTCGCTATAAAAAGTAACCTTCGACTCGGAGCCGGCTAGGTACTCGGAAGTGATTTCAGGCTTGCCGTTTGGATACCACTGACCCCATTCACCGTCGCGGCTGCCATCCTGATAAAGTCCGGCGACGTGTTGACCGCCATTCTCCGGATACCACTGGGTGTATTCGCCGTGGCGTTTGCCGTTTAGCATCTCGCCCTCCCATGCCTTGCCGCCCTTGATGTACCACGCCTCATGTTTGCCGGTGTACGGTTCGTCGGCACCGCCGGCGTAGTAGAGCCCGTCATCCTTCAGCCAAAGCTCTGGGCGAAAGATGGACACCTGCTCGTCGCGAGCCAATTGCTTTGCGGTCTGACAACCGGCAATCACCAGCGCTACTGCCGCCAGCACGGGGAGTTTGATACGGTTCATTACATCACCTTTTATTCGTTTTGTTTTTGTTCAGTTGGTGCTGCGGGAGATTCCGCGGCCTTGACAGGCTTCAGCTCAAATATGATCTGTTCGACGCCCTCCTCCCAAGTGGACTCCTTGGCCTTGACGCCCTCCTCATCGAATCGAGTCCATACGCCTTCTTTTTTGCCGTCCTTGTAGCTGCCCTCCCAATGCAATTGGCCGTTGGGGTGCCAGATCTTCCATGGTCCGGTTTGTTTGCCGGCTTCAATTTTGCCCTCTTGTGCCTTTTCACCGTTGGGATGATCAACCAAGCCGTCCCCGGTGAATACCGTTTCCGCACCGGTTTTGTAGTACAATCCGTCCTCACGCTGCTCCAGCCCGACTTCCGCACGGTTCAAGGCATTCAAGCCATACAAAACAACGGCAAGGCACACTGCGATAATTGCGATCCATTTCATAAAGGAGTCCGAATAGTATCCCTGATTTTACGGCCACGCAAACGTAAAATCGAAGCTTGGCCAAACGCTTGGCCGGCGGAATTTCCTTCAACTAAACGACTAACTGGTGGAGACTGCGCGGCCATGTCGGAGAACTTGTTTGACTTGAGCGGAGAGGTGGCCGTGGTGATCGGCGCCACGGGTGCATTGGGAGGTGCGTGTGCGTTGGCGATGGCCAAGGCAGGCGCTAAGGTCGCCGTGGTGGGACGCAACCCCGAGCGCGGCGAGGCCCGTGCGAGGGAGATCGCCGAGGCCGGCGGCCAAGCGCAGTTTTTTGCCTGCGACGCAATGGATACCACCAGCCTTGCGTCGTGCCACGAGGCCATTGGCCAAGCGCTGGGCGCGCCGACAGTGCTGCTCAACGCCGCTGGCGGCAACCACCCGGACGCCATCGTCACGCCGGAGATGCCTTTCGAGAAAATCCCGCTGCCGGGCTGGGCCAGTGTGTTCGATCTCAACCTCGTTGGCGGCTTCCTGCTGCCGTGCCAGGAATTCGGCCCGGCGATGTGCGGGCGCGGCAAGGGTAGCATCATCAACATTGCCAGCGTCACGTCGCACCTACCACTCTCGAAGGTTATCGCCTACTCCGCATCCAAGGCGGCGGTGCTTAGCGCCACCCGTTTTCTCTCGCGCGAATGGGCCACAAAAGGCGTGCGCGTCAACAGCATCACCCCCGGTTTTTTCCCGGCCGAGCAAAACAGGAAACTGCTTTTCAACGAGGATGGCACGCCGAGCGACCGCGCCAAGGCAATCTTCGGCCACACGCCTATGGGCCGCTTTGGCGACCCCAGCGAACTGGCCGGCGCGGCCGTTTATCTCGCCAGCGAAAAAGCGGCGAGCTTCGTCACCGGCTCCGACATCGTCGTCGATGGCGGGTTCCTAAGCACAACCATCTGACACTCCGTGGGGGTTGTTTCCAAAAAAGTTTCCGAAGGCAAACTGCTCACCGCCGAACAGGCGCGCGACGTCGTGGCAAGGGCGATGCCGGAGGGGGATTTTCGCGATCGCAAGGTGCTGCTGATAGTCCCCGACGGCACCCGCACCGCACCGGTCGGCACCATGTTCAAGGCCATCCACGGCCAGATTGGCGGGACGGCTGCCGCGCTCGACGTGATGATCGCGCTGGGCACGCACCAGGCGATGAGCGAAGAAGCGATCGAGCAACGGCTGGACATCACCCACGACGAACGCACCGGCCCTTACGCCTTGGTTCAGTTTTTCAACCATGCCTGGAACGACCCCGGCGCGCTCCGCAACATCGGCACCCTTTCCACCGAGGAGATCAGTGACTTGAGCGGAGGGCTGTTCGAGATGGAAGTGCCGGTCGAGGTCAACGCCAAGCTTTTCGACTACGACCAAATCGTCATCATCGGCCCGGTGTTCCCGCACGAGGTCGTCGGGTTTTCCGGCGGCAACAAATATATCTTCCCCGGTGTTGGCGGCCCGCAGGTGCTAAATTTTTTCCACTGGCTCGGTGCCGTCATCACCACGCCGAAAATCATCGGTCACAAATGGACGCCTGTCCGCAAGGTCGTCGATCGCGCCGGCTCGATGGTCAAGATCCCCAAGCTCGCCTTCTGCATGGTCGTCGATAGCGGTGGCATGAGCGGGTTGTTCGCTGGGCCGGTGGAGGAGGCGTGGTCCGCCGCCGCCGATCTCTCGGCCGAGCGCCACATCCGCATCGAGCCGAAACCGTTCCACACCATCCTCGCCTGCGCGCCGGAGATGTACGACGAGCTTTGGACCGCCGGCAAGTGCATGTACAAGCTCGAGCCGGTGCTGGCCGATGGCGGCGAGTTGATCATCTACGCACCGCACATCAGCGACGTCTGCATCGCGCACGGTGAAACGATCGAGACCGTCGGCTACCACTGCCGGGACTACTTCCTGAAACAGTGGGATCAATTCAAGGACAAGCCGTGGGGTGCGCTCGCGCACTGCGTCCACGTGAAGGGCCTGGGTACTTACGAGAACGGTGTTGAGGCGCCACGTGCCGAGGTGACTCTGGCCACGCAGATTTCAGAGGCCAAGTGTCGGCAGATCAACCTCGGCCACCGAGATCCGGCCAGCATCAACCCGGACGACTACGCCAACCGCGAAGACGAAGGCATCCTGCTCGTGCCCCACGCCGGCGAACGCCTCTTCCGCCTGGCCAACCCGCCCGCGTGGGCGTAGAGCTTGGCCAAGCGCCTGGATTTTTAGCTGTCGAAAAAATCGACTTTGCCGCTTTCCAGCGAATACTCGGCACCGACGATGAGTAGCCCGTCGTCGCGGATCAGCGTTTCCAGAATATCCGAACCGTGCCGAAGATGATTTACCGACCCGCGAATGTTTGCCCGAACCGCCTGGTCGAGCAGCTCGGCATCCTCCGTTTCAGTCGCCATTAATGGCTCCACGGCCGGGCGGATACGTTCGACAATTGAGCTGAGATTTGGGGAGCGGCTTTCCGTCGGGCGTTTCAACTCGCCGATGGTGGTGGAGACCGCGCCGCAATCATCGTGACCCAACACCACCACCAGTCGCGTGCCGAAATGCTCGGCGGCGAACTCGATGCTGCCGATTTGCGACGGCGCGACAATGTTACCGGCGACGCGAATGACAAACAGGTGACCGAGGCTGAAATCGAAAATAATCTCAACCGGAACCCGCGAATCGGAACAGCCAAGAATGACGGCGAACGGTTCTTGGCCTGCCATTAACTCGTTTCGCCTTAAAGGGTTAGCGAACGTTCCCACCAGTTGCCCACCCGATACAAACCGCGAGTTGCCCGCTCGTAATTTCTCTAGTGCTTCCGTTGCTGAAATCATTTCGTGTCTCCGCTTGGCCAGGTTTCCACGGCACGCACCAGCGTCCGCACGGCGATGCCGGAGGCCCCCTTCGGGGCGTTCGGCAGACCCTTATCGAGGTTGGCCGTGCCGGCGATGTCGAGGTGCGCCCACGGTGTGCCGTCCACAAACTGCTCGAGAAACTTGGCCGCTGTGATCGTGCCGGCCTTGCGGTCTGTGCCAGCGTTTCGCAAATCGGACAAGTCGCCTTTCATCGGCTCAAGATAGTCGTCATTCATCGGCAGCGACCAAAAATGTTCGCCGATGGTTTGGCCGGTCGCCGTCAAGTGGGCGCTCAGCGACTCGTCGTTGCCGAGTAGGCCGATGTTCACCGAGCCAAGTGCCACGCTCACCGCGCCAGTCAGCGTCGCCGCATCAATGAGGTGCGTCGCGCCGAGTCGCACCGCGTGCGTCAATGCGTCGGCGAGCACCATCCGACCCTCGGCGTCGGTGTTTATCACCTCGATCGTCTTGCCGTTCATCGCCTGCACAATATCGCCGGGGCGCGTCGCCGAGCCGCTCGGCATGTTTTCGACGAGACCAAGCAGACAGCTCACGCGTTGCCTGATCCTGAGCTGCGCGACCGCCGTGATCGACCCGAGCATCGTCGCCGCGCCGGCCATGTCGTATTTCATTTTTTCCATCGACCCCGCCGGCTTGAGCGACAGGCCGCCGGTGTCGAACGTGACGCCCTTGCCAACGAGAAACAGGTGTGAGTCGCCGATCGCGTCGCTTGGGTTCCAGGCCAGGCGGACGAGTCGCGGCGGACGCGCCGAGCCCTTAGCCACACTCAGGAGCGAGCCCGCGCCGAGCGCCTCCAGCCCGGCCTCGTCGAGCACCTCGACATCCAGCCCAGCCGCTTGGCCTATCGACTCCGCCATGTCGGCGAACTCCACCGGGCCGAGGTCGTTTGCCGGTATATCGACCAGGCGGCGAGTCAGGTTCACCGACTCGCCGACGATCTGCCCGGCGTCGAATGCCGCCAAGTCCGCACCCGGCGCAACGATCAAAATTTCCTCCAACGGCACGTTGGAGTCGTCGCTCTTGTACTTGGGTTGTTCGTAACTGCCGTACACGCAACCCTCCGCCGCGACCCGGACAAATTCCCCGTCCGGCAGTGCGATGGCCAAACGCTTGAAGCGGCGTTTCTGGGCCGCCCGCACCGCTTGGCCGGCCATGCGAAACACCTGCGTTGCGTCGAGCGAGTCGCCAACGCCCATCAGCATCAGCCGCCGGCTTTGCAGCCCCTTGGGTTCGTGCAGGAGAGTCAGTTCGTCCGGCCTGCCGTGCACCTCGCCCGATTCTCGCAGAGCCGCGACCTGCTCATCCGCCGCCCGGCCAAGCGAAGGGCCGTTGGCCAGCGGCCAGGCCAGCGCGTCGGTCTCCAACCCGACCAACGGGCCATCGTGTAAACGCATGTTCATAAAACGCACGCATCATCCGGGGCCGACGCCACGTTGTAAAGCGAGGAGGGTTTACTTGCCATGAAGTTTGCGGCGGGACTTGAGGTCGTAGCGCTCGCCGGGATCGAGTGTCGTGTAAAACTTTTCGCCGACCGTTTTCTCCAGCGCGATGTCGTAAAAGAGCACCTTGCTTTTGCCAATGACCTCAGCGGTGTTGCCGCGCACGAACAGCGCGGTCGATTCGTCGATGCCAATGCCGAGCAGGTGCGGGTGTTTGCGAATCACCGGCAGCATGTCGTTCTCGCGTTTGCGGGCGAGCAGATGCTGGTCGATCGCGCAATTGCGGATGTAGCCAAAGCCCCGCTCGTGGCCGGGCGCCATCATGATGTGATTCCCCTCCGGCGCACCGCGAACGAGGTACGAAGCCTGAATCGTCGCCCCAGCTGAGCTGCCGCCGATCACGCCACACCGCTTGAGAACCCCGTGAAACGCCGCCTCCGTCTTGGTGCCGAGGTATGCATCCGCCAGGCGCCACTGCCGTCCGCCGCCGAACCACACCGCCTTGGCATCGCTCAGCACAGCGACGAACTCATCCGAGTCCGCGACCTTCGGATCGTGCGTGTGCAAAAGATGAACATTCGTTGCGCCAGCCCTTTTGAACATCTTCACAGAACTCGTCGATTCGGCGTAATCGGCGTCGGAGCCGGCGGTCGGCACGACGACGATCTTGGCGGCGCGTCCGCCGGCCGCCTCAAAAAACCGGTCAAAAATCACCTTCGGCATCCCGCCGCCACCGACGATGACGAGCGAGCCGTTGGCCGGGCCAAGCGTAGCCGACTGCCCAACCAGGCGCTCAAGTGTAGCACAACCCTGCAGCAACAATGCCGCTATCAACAGTGGGAGAAAGGTCCTTTGTTTCATGGCCTTGGGTTAATCTGGATCGGCTCAGCGTTCACCGTAGGCAGTCGCTTGGCCAGGCGCGATTTGACCTTGGCCAAGCTTGGGTCACCAGCAAGGTTGTTCCACTCGTGCGGGTCGGTTTTGTGATCGTACAACTCCTCGCTGCCGTCGGCGTAGCGGATGTATCGGTGGCGGCTCGAGCGCACGGCGTGATTGCCCCTACCCTGCGTGGTCACGGCGACGCGGCTGCTTTTCGCACCCGGCTTGGTGAGGCCGTTGGCCAGGCTGCGCCCCTCGAGCGTCTGCGGTGGGAGGCCAAGCCCGCACAACTCGACGAGCGTCGGGTAAAGGTCAAGTAGGCTGACCGGCGACTCGCATCGAGTGCTGGGCTGGGTGCGACGCGGGTCGACGATGATGAGCGGCACGTGGGTCGTGTCCTCCCACAGGGCGAACTTTTCCCAGTTCTCCTTTTCGCCGAGGTGATAGCCGTGGTCGCCCCACAAAATGATCAGCGTGTCGTTGGCCATCGGGCCGTTATCGAGCGCGTCGAGCAGTTCACCCACCATGTCGTCGGCGAAGGACAGCGAGGCGAGATAGCCCTGCACTGCTTTTTTCCACTGGCCGTTTTCCGTGATCCATTTGTGCCATTGGCGCTTGGCCATCGCCTGCCCGGCGGTGGGGATGTCGTCGAGATCGTCCGGCAAATTTTTGGGTAACTGGATTTTTTCGAGCGGGAAGCGGTCAAAATATTCCTGGGGTGCGTACCACGGCACGTGCGGCCGATAAATGCCAACCGACAAAAACAGTGGCTGCTCGTGCTGTTTGGCCAATTGCTTGTTAGCCCACGAGACGACCTTGGCGTCGGCCATCCCAGCGTTGGGAATCTGCAGCGGCGACCAGTCGAAGTGGCCGCCGTAAAATTTTCGACTGCTGTTGACCGGCCAATTTTCCGGCACGGCTTCCTCCGGCATCTGCTGGGTCTTGGACGGGAAATAGTCGGCCCATGCATCAGGATCTGGATAGCCGCTGAGGTTCTTCTTTCCAAAGAACGTGTGGGCGTGAAACAACTTTCCTGTACCAAGCGTGAGGTAGCCGTTGTTGCTGAAATGGCGTGGCAACGTGACTGCGCCGCTCAGCTTGGGAGCCTGCCGCCAATCGTGCGCATTGGCGTATATGCCGGTCGTCGATGGGCGCAAACCGGTGAGCAAACTCGAGCGCGACGCGTTGCAACCCGGCGCGGAACAGTAGGCTTGGGTGAAGAGCAGGCCGCGCTTGGCCAAGCGATCCATATTCGGCGTCCGCGCCTGCGGGTGCCCACCAAGCACACCGACCCAATCATTGAGATCGTCAACAGCGATGAACAACACATTTGGCCTGGTTACACTCTCAGCCGCTTGGCCAACCGGCACCGACAGCAGGACGATCAAGAAACCTAGTGCGAGTTGGATATGCTTAGGAAATTTCAATAGCGCAAATCACTTAACTGCCAGGCGGAGGAACAGCGGGTGTTCTCGACCACCGGCACGGTGTTGGCCTCTGTGCGCACCTCGAGCCGAACGGTACCCTTGCCCGGTTCCGGGATGTCCACCGTCACCAACCCGTAGCTATTGCCTTTCAGCCCCCAAAGCCGAAATGAGTTGGGCCGGTTTTTGAGTGGCCCAACTTTTTGAGCCTGCTGCAGCGGCGAACTGGTGAACTCAAGCA
>JASLKI010000362.1 GCA_030747575.1 Verrucomicrobiota bacterium
AATTAAATACATGAGTGAATCGGGCATCGTGATGAGTTTGCCCGATGGGAGTGAGAGCCAGTTCATCCGTTCGGCTGCCGATCTCGTCGAGTCCACCGGATTGTCGCTGATGCCGGCCGGCTTGGAGACCGGGTTGAGCAATAGCGAGATGGCCGATCTGCTGGCGTGGTTGCTGCAAGCCGAGTAGCCGAAAGCAAAAAGGCAGCGCCGGAATGGCGTTGCCCGGTTGTTGCACGAGAACGGGCTGACTCCGAAGTTGTAGGGCCGCGTTCCCTGGGTTTTTCCCTCCTTGGGAAATCAGGTTCAGGTGATCAATTGAAGAGCCGCCTGAGGCAGGAGGTTTGCCTGGGTGAGCATCCAGCCTGTGGGTCCCAGTCATGCCGGACAGGTTCGTATTTATTACCATGTCGACAAATCCGTTTGTCGTTTACAGCATTGGCATCCGTGCCGCTGATGAACCTTTATGATGGGTGATTCAAAAACCCTTGAGGAACCGTTCCTCGTGCAACGCCATCAATATCGGCGGCAAACGGTTTTCCTTTAGGGATAAATTATTCCTGACACCGATCCGGCCGGGATCACCTTGTTTTCCGGCGGCGTTTGCCCTTTTTGAGGAGCGACCGCAGGGTGGCCAGGTTCGCGATGTCCTCGTGAAGATCGGGGGACTTGGGCGTCTCGAGGCAGCCGGGCGTGTCGGCGAAACGGGGGTCGTTGACGATGTGGCCGAACGCCTTTTTGCCGATCAACCCGTGGCCAATATGGTCGTGCCGATCGACCCGCGAATTGAGATCCGTCTTCGAATCGTTCAGATGAAACGCCAGCACCTGCTTCAGGCCGATCATCTGCCCGACCTCGGCGATCGCGGTGTCCCAGCCCTTGGGCGTGCGGATGTCGTAGCCGGCGGCGAAGAAGTGCGCGGTGTCCAGGCAGACACCGAGCCGCTCCGGCTGCTTGACGCGCCCGAAAATATCGGCGAGGTGGCGGATGCGGTGGCCAAGGCAGGTGCCCTGCCCTGCGGTGTTCTCAAGCGCGACCCGCACCGGCGATTTTTTCGTGGCGCGAAAGATGCCATCGAGCGCCTTGGCGATGCGTTTTACGCCTTGGTCGTCGCCTTGGCCAAGGTGCGCGCCGGGATGCAGCACGAGGAACGGCACGCCGAGCGTTGTGGCAATCTCGATCTCCCGCGTGAGCGACTCGATCGACTTGTCGCGGTTGTCGCCGTCCGGCCCGGCGAGGTTGATGAGATAGCCGGCGTGGCCGAACACCGTTCCTACGTCGCCCTTGGCCAACTCCGTCCTGAATCGTTCCGCGTCGGCTGGCTTAGGCGGCTTGCCGAACCACTGCATATTGCTTTTGATGAAAATCTGTGTGCTTTTGCAGTCAACAGAGCGGGCGCGCTCGATGGCCTTCCAGGCACCGCCGGCAGCGGACATATGGGAACCAAGTTTCATACTCACGCCGGCAAACTTGGCCAAGCGGCCGCACAGCATGATCGCTACCCTCCAAGCCGTAAAGCGCCGACCGCCTGCGCCGAATGCGCTTGGCCAAGCGGCGGGGAGTTTCTACTCTCGGCTGGCCAAGCGAGTGCCCCTGTTCATGACCGACCCGACCCACGACTCACCATCCGCCGGCCCACCCGGCAATCCTGAGGTTTTCGATGATGTCGTGGTGGGCATTTTTCGCACCACGGAGGATGGCCGGTATATTTATGCCAACCACAGGCTGGCGGAGCTTTACGGTTACGAGTCGCCGGCGCGATTGATCGAGGCGATCGGCGACATTGAGGGGCAGCTGTACGTGGAGCCCGGGCAGCGGGATTTGTTCCTGACACTCATCCAGCAACAGGGGCGCATCGAGCAGTTCGAGTCGCAGATTTTCCGCAAGGATGCCTCGCGGATCTGGATTTCCGAGACGGCGCGCATTGTCCGGGACGAGGCCGGTGAAGTGCTTTTTTACGAGGGCACGGTGCAGGATATCGCCGAACAGAAGGGAGCCGAGCTGGAGCTGCGCCGGTCGGAGATTTTGTTTCACTCGCTGGTGGAGAATTTGCCGCAGAATATTTTTCGCAAGGATGCCGCCGGGAGGTTCACCTTTGCCAACACCCGTTTCTGCGAGGAACTGGGCAAGCCGCGCCGGGAGATCATCGGCAAAACCGACTTTGATTTTTTCCCGGCCGACCTCGCGGACAAGTACCGAGAGGATGACTTGGGCATCATAGAGAGCGGGGAGTCTCTGGACGCGGTCGAGGAACACGTCACACCCGAGGGGAAGAAATCGTGGGTGCACGTCGTCAAGACACCGATCTGCGACGAGGCTGGGAGGTGCATCGGCGTGCAGGGGATCTTTTGGGATGTCACCCGGCAAAGGCACACCGAGATCGCGCTGGCTCATGAGCGGGACCTGTTGCGCACGCTGCTCGACAGCATCCCGGACCGGATTTATTTCAAGGATCGCGACAGCCGGTTCCTGATGATCAGCAGGGCCGTGGCCAGCGACTTCGGGCTTGGCGATCCCGGGGAGGCGGTGGGGAAAACGGACGCCGATTTTTTCAGCGAGGAACACGCGCGGCTCGCGCTCGAGGACGAGCAGGCCATCCTAGAGACGGGACAGGCGATCATCGGCAAGACGGAAAAGGAAACGTGGAACGACGGCCGCGAAGGCTGGGTGCTCACCACCAAGATGCCGATGCGCAACGCCGACGGGGAGATCGTCGGGACACTTGGGATCTCCAAGGACATCACCGCACTGAAGGAGGCAGAGGCCGAGCTGGCCGAGGCGCGTGACGACGCGCTCAAGTCGGCCAAGGTCAAGTCGGAGTTCCTCGCCAATACCAGCCACGAGATTCGCACCCCGATGAATGCTATCGTCGGCATGACCGGGCTGCTGCTGGACACGCCGCTGAACGAGCAGCAGCGCGAATTCCTCGCCACCATCCGGCAGAGCGCCGACGGCTTGCTGGGGGTCATCAATGACATTCTCGACTTCTCAAAAATCGAAGCGCGTAAGCTGGAGATTGAGGAGATTCCGTTCGACCTGCGCGAGACGGTGGAGAGCGCCGTGAATCTCCTGGCCGAGCGCGCCCAGAGCAAGGGCCTGCACCTTGCTTGCCTTGTTTACGAGGAGGTATGGACTAGTGTCATCGGCGACCCCGGACGGTTGCGCCAGATCCTGACCAACCTCGTCGGCAACGCCGTCAAGTTCACCGAGCAGGGCGATGTGCTGGTGCGGCTCAAGACTGTCCGGGAGACGGGCAGGGACGTGGAGATTCGCTGCGAGATTGTTGACACCGGCATTGGCATTCCCAGTGAGGCGCAAAAAAAATTGTTCCAGCCGTTCACTCAGGGGGACGGATCGCTGACGCGCCGATATGGCGGCACGGGCCTTGGCTTGACGATCTCGAAGCAGTTGACAGAGATCATGGGCGGCCGGATTGGGTTCGAGAGCAAGCTGGGACAGGGCTCGAGTTTCTGGTTTGAGCTGCCGCTGCGGAAACAGCTCGAGCCCGGCGAGGCGGAGACACAGCATCAACTTTTGGCCGGCCTGAATGTGCTGGTCGTCGATGACGACGAGACCACCCGCCAGATTCTGCGGCATCAACTGCGCTCGCGCCGGATCAAGACCACTGAGGCGGGTGAAGCTGCCGAGGCGCTGAAGTTGCTCCAGCAAACCGTCGCCACCGGCTCTCCTTTTCAAGCCGTCATTCTGGACAGCGAAATGCCGGAGAAGGACTGCCTTGGCCTGGCCGGAGCGATCAAGGACGATCTGCTTTTTACTGACTTAAAACTGATTCTGCTGACTCCCATGGGGAAGGTGCTGGAGCCCGGCACCTGGCGGGCAGCCGGCATCGACGCTTGCCTCGCGAAGCCGGTCAAGCAAACCCGGCTGCTCGAGTGTATTACCCGGCTGCTCACCGGCGAAAGCGCTGCACCCGCCCGGGATGCGGGGGGCGAGGCCAAGCCGCTCAGGATTCTGGTGGCGGAAGACAATCAAGTGAACCGGAAAGTCACGTTGCTGCAACTCGGCAACCTCGGCTATACGGCGGACGCAGTGGCCAACGGACTTGAGGCCGTCCAGGCGGTTCGCAAGTTGCCCTACGATGTTGTACTGATGGACTGTCACATGCCGGAGATGGACGGCTACGAAGCCACCCGCGCCATTCGCCAACTCCCCGGCCGGGCGCGGCTCATCCGCATTCTGGCGATCACCGCCAACGCCAACCCGGAGGAAAAACGCAATTGCCTCGATGCCGGCATGGACGACTACCTCATCAAGCCGATCGACCTCAAGCAGCTTGGCCAAGCGCTGGGAAAGATCGCCAGCGAAGTCGGTGCCGCACCAGGGGAGGGCGATCGCGGCGACGCAGACTCCATCGCCGAGGGGCTTCGCTCCTTTGGTGATGCCGCTGTGATCGCGGAACTGATCGATCTTTTTTTGCAGGACGCCCCGGCCCGGCTGGCGCAGGCCCGCGAAGCCCTGACCGCCGGCAACGCCGCCGGTATTGTCGAAGCCGCCCATTCGCTCAAGGGCAGCGCCCGCAACCTCCGAGCCGAGCGACTGGCCCAAGCCTGCGAGGCTCTGGAGCAAGTTGGAAAATCAGAAAAAATTGATGCTGCAGCGAGTCCGCTTGGCCAAGCGGAGGCTGAGTTGAAAAAAGTCACCACCCTGCTCAAGCAGCAAAAAAAGTCGCTTGGCCAAGCCAGCTAAACCACGTGCCTTCGCTGGAGCATAAACCAGCCGCCCAACCCTAACACGGCGGCCCATCCGGCGACTTGGCCCCACGGCGACCCGAAGACCACCGTAGCATTAAACCACATCAGCGCCATGAAACTGTGCAGCGTTGCGTCCATCCACCCAGGCCGGCTTTGGTGATTCCGCTTGGCTAGGTGCCACCAGGCAGCGTCTGCCAGCCAAGCCAAGGTGAAGGCGTAATTCAGGTAAAGCCCGAAGCCGGTGTCGAAGCCGGTGGCTTCCCCAGTCTGCGCGGCCGTGGCTGCCAGTGCCCTGGCATGGCTCCAGCCGTGCTCGAAGTGGAAGGCGCAGAAGAAGTGGGCGAGGAACGCCACTAAGCCAAGTGACCACCAGCCGCTGGCGCTTGGCCCGGTGCGGTGTGGCCACCGCCGGCAACTTGCCAGCGCGAGGACGTATCCGGCAAAGGCCAGGAAAGCCGTCAACCGAATCGCCCATTCGCCTCCGCTCATGCCGTTGGGGAATAGTCGACCTGGGCACGTCCGGCGAGATTTTTTGTTTCAAACGGATTTAACCCCTTGACGAGCAAAAAAATTAGTTTCACTAATGGGCGTTTGCGAGGAGGTTTAGTCTGATTCAACTCAATAAATCATGATATCAGGCCCTGATTCAGGGTTAGCCATTTTACTATTTGAAGCCGTCCAACGGTCTGCCGTTTTATTGTCCAAGGTAAGTGCCCCTTCCTACAAATTTGACTTTTCCCAAAACTAAAGCCTATGAATAATAATACTGTCTATCTTATCCCGCTCGCTGGATTACTGGCCCTACTCTTCACCTATCTGCGCGCCCAATGGGTGGCTCGGCAGGATCCGGGCACCGACCGGATGAAACGCATCGCCGGTTAC
>JASLKI010000363.1 GCA_030747575.1 Verrucomicrobiota bacterium
GAGAGTGGGCCCTTCGACGGTGAGCAGCACGCGATCTTCGACACGATTGTCATCAGAACCGAGCAGCAATTCAACAGATGCTAGTGGACTGGGTGCGTGCATACAATGCCCACGACGCGAAGGCACTCGCAGCTATATACGCGAAAGATGCCGATTTATCGGACAAGATGAAGCTACTCAAAGGTCGGGAAGCAATTCAGCGTCTTTGGCAGGAAAGGTTTGATAAGAATCCAAATGTTAAAACGAAACAAACTTCGCTGGAGGTGCGCTTTCTATCTCCGACTCTGGCTGTCGAAACCGGCTATTGGGAGGATGCCAATCGCGAGGACGGTGACAATGCCAAGCTCAAAAACGGAATGTGGACTTGCGTAAACCAGAAGATTGGCGGTAAGTGGGTTATTATCTCTGATCGCGGGTGGACTCAAGAGCAATCAGAATAGCGCAGTTTTCAAGGCGTTTTAATTGTTGCCGCCGAGGTGGGTTGACTATTTCCCTTCAGCTTTCAATTCTTCACCCGTCTTGCCGCCGTGTTTGCGGAGGAGGTCGGTCGCGACAGTTGCATTTACAGCTAACTAAAATGCGTTAAGGATTTGTCAGTGCTCAAGGTTTTCTTTCAGGGGTAAACCAAGATTTTATTAGGTCAAAAATCGTGTCTTCCTTGAGATCTCTAAGTTCTCCAGCATCGAAGAAATATCCAAAACAAGATCCACAATGTTCAAACCAGATATGGCTTTGTTTTGCATCCACCATTCGAATCATTCTAGTACTGCATTTAGGGCAATTAATAAGGTCGTTTTTATTTTGCTCTTTCCCAACACTAGAATCACCTATGTCAACTGATTCAGAACCTTCAATTCTCTTAAAATCAGCCAATTCATACTCATCAAACCAAATTCCATTACAGGAATTACAGCGGTCAAGTTCGATCTCATGAATCGACACTTTCTCCATTTGAGACTCACATTTTGGACAGTTCATTATTTGCTCTTTTGTAAATGATTACATTGTCACCAACGGAAATTAAAACAATCGATTACTATTTGCAATAGATTTCCTACTCACTGATAAGGTAGTAACATGAATCAGATGTTTTTTGACTGCGACTCACCACACCCCACCAGCGCAACGGCTGCGATTGTTGTGAGTAGGAGGTGTTTCATTTGCCTTCAGCTTTCAATTCTTCACCCGCCTTGCCGCCGTGTTTGCGGAGAATCAGCGCTCAGCCTTGGCATAGACATCGAGCTGATGGATCGACCAGTGCTTGCCATCCGCCAGCCCAATCTGGTTGATGCGGACAAAACGCGTCTTCGTTGCCGGGAGCAGGATGTCGGTGACGGGTGAATTTCCTTTCTGAGGACTGACCACCTGCTTCCATTGCTCGCCATCATCGGAAACTTCCAGCGTGTAGCGGCGCGGATAATCGGCGGGTGAACCCTCGCAGCGCAACGTGATCCCGGTGAGTTCGCGAGACTCCTTCATATCAAAGGAGAACCACATGCCCTTCCGCTGCGCACGACCAGTGTCCCATCGGGTTCTCGGATTGTTGTCGATGGCCTGATCGCATCCTTTGCTCCGGTGGCTGGCGGTCAGCTCCCACTTTGCCATCTCGGCTGCAGGAATCGGAGCCATGGCTAGGATCTCTGATGAAAGGAACATTTCCTTGCGATCGGCGAGGGCTGCACGAACCGTTGCGACGTCATCCTTACTGACGGACTCGCCCTTGTTTCCCCATGCACTGCTAACATAGGTCAGCACCGAGGCCAGCCATTCATCATCATAGGATTCGAGCGGCAACATTGGGCCAGGATACGACTTGCCATCCAGCTCGCCATGCATCCCTTTGAGCAGGATCTTGATGGGGATGGTTTTCCGTCCGAGAACGCGAGGCGAACCCACGAGTGGGGCTCCGAGCATTACTCCATCCAAACCGGGAGCGGAAGTGCCTTTGCCGTTCGCTCCGTGGCAGGCAACGCAAACGGTCTGGAAATTCACCTCACCCTGGGCCGCGAATTTGCTCTTCTCCTGACGGCGTTTGGCATCGACCAACCGGGCATGCCCGATCTCGGTGATACGGCTCATTGCTTCGCTACCGGGATGGCCCGCATTGGCTGCCTCCACCAATTCATCGCCGCCTTCGACTCCCGTGTAGGCCATCGACAACACGACTTGAATCGCGACATCGATGTCGGCATCAGAGGCAAGCGGTTTGATTGCAGCGAGCAATGCTGTATTCCTCTTCAGCAGTTCGGGCTCGCAAAGTCGTACCACCGCCGCACGGACACGGGCATCTGGGTCTCGCATTTTTTTAACGATCAGATCTGTATCGAAAACTCCGAGTCCCTCCAGCGTCCACAACGCATGTAGCCTGCCTAACGGGCTCCCGCCACTCTCGGCCAGGCTTTTGAGCGCAGAAACAGCACCCCTATCCTGACGCACGACGATCAACTTCTGAGCCATGTCCCGCCACCAGCCATTCGGGTGAGAAAGCGTGTCGACCAGTTCTGAGATCGGTCCCTTGAGCATCTGTGGTTTCTTTCGGCGCTCGGTTGATTCATGGACGATGCGATAGATCCGTCCGCGCTGAATGTTCTTATCCAGCCCGTAGTTTTCGACGACCGGCCGAAGGTAAGAACCGGGGCGCACCCAGTTGCCCTCCTGAATGATCCCGCGGTACATGTCACAAAGGTAAAGGCACCCGTCCGGCCCCGTCTTGGCATTGACGGGCCGAAAGTTGGCATCGCGGCTGCGCAGGAATTCTGTGCCTGGGGTGGCATTGTGCACTACCAATTTACCATTCTCATTCACAACCTTTGCACGACGCACTAGTCGCCCGACCGGTTCTGGAATGATGTAGTCGCCGTAGAAATCTTCGGGCAAGCGATCGCCACGAAAAATGTGCTGACCTGCGCAGCCGGTGAAATTATTGAGCGTCAGACTGTCGGCACGGAATCGTCCCTTGCCACCCTGCACGTCGGGAATCTGTACTAGCGGGAACACTTCGCGAAAACCATTCACCTGCTCACCGGGGAGAGAAATTTTGCCGTAGACGAGCGGTCGTTGAAAATGCATTGCCGGGTTCTCCCCACCGGCCGTGCAGAAAAAATTGCGCCCGACGTCATCATGCGTCACGCCCCATTGACCAGAGCCACCGGGAATGTCTTCAGCGATCACCTTGTCCCCTGCCCAGCGGTAACGCTTGGCGGTGTAGGTCACATACATCCAGTTGTCGATGTTCCACTCGAGTCCACTGGGCTGGTGCTCAAGGTTGCCCCCGCGCTTACCCCCTTCGTAAACCAGTTTCTTCTCATCGGCGATGCCATCGCCGTCCGTGTCTCGATAGCTGTGCAGGTCAAAGGTATCCGTTTCACGAATCAATACCCGATCATCGATCGGCTGGATCATTCGCGGCAGCTTCAACCCATCCACGAACACCGAGCGTTTGTCCATGCGGCCGTCGTCATCGGTATCCTCAAGGAGCACAACACGACAGATCGGGTCGTGTTGGTTCTTCCCATCGATTTCCTGCATGTAGGTGTTCAACTCCGCCACGTAGAGTTTTCCATCGCCATCGAATGCAATTGCTGCTGGTTCCTGCACCATCGGTTCAGCGGCCACAAGCTCGACTCGATAGCCCTCCTGGAGCTCCATCATCGCCATACTTGCTTCCGGCGAATAGGTGCGGGCTTTAGTATCATAGAGCTTCTGATCGAAGGGTTCGGCAAGAAGCACATTGCCTGAAAGCACGGCTGCGATTGTTGTTAGTAGTATGTGTTTCATTTGGCTTCAGCTTTCAATTCTTCACCCGTCTTGCCGCCGTGTTTGCGGATGAGGGCGATGGTTTCCGTCAGGCTAAACGGGATGGCACACCGTTCGCTAGAGTCTCTTAATCTTGATGTTCCTAAAAAAAAGGTTATTCGGTTCGCCGTGGTCCTGCAGGCCAATGTAGCCCTCGAGCGGCCGGTCTTTCATGGGCGTTTTATCCAGTTGTATATCGACAATTTTTTCTCTGTTCAGTTCCACCAGCAGGTGGTTGCTTTTGCAAGTGACAATCATTTGGTTCCATTCGCCGGGATTCTTGGACATGTTCTTTGAAGCGCCGACAGTGCGGATGATGCCGCCGTGGTCGTGGGGCCCCATCTTGCCCTTCTTTTTGGTTGAATCGAGAATCTGCGCCTCGATGCCGGATTGGACCGGGTTTTTCAAGTCTCCCACTCGGAAGAACAGACCGCTGTTACCGCCGGGTGGATATTTGTATTCAACGTGCAGGACAAAGTCCTTGTACTTCTTCTTGCTCCAGAGGTAGGCCCCGTAACGCTGCCAACCTTTTTCACCCGGGCGCGGTTGAATGAGCAGAGAGCCGTCCTTTTGCGGAAGCCAATTACCGGTGGTCTGCCAACCGGTCAAATCCTGGCCGTTGTACAGTTTTATCCAGCCTTTATCGGCGGCGGAAACTAAGGGCGCTAGGCCGATGAGTGTGGTGAGCAATAATATTTTCATGGAGTCACGATTGTTGTGATAAGTAGTGATTTCATAGCGAGACAACAGTCATCCAGATTAGCGTGGTTTTCAAGGTGTTTTAACTGTTGCCGCAAAAAGCCTTCAGCCTTAAAAAATAAGGGTTTATGGCTGAACCGAAAGCATACGAGCCGGTCAGTCAGAGGGGTAATCGTAGCGGCCTCTAAGCTTTACTAAGAGGCCGATTGTAGCTACTTCGGCTTGGTACTAATTCTGCGCAATGAAGTCTGGTGGATTCCATTTTCAGAGGTCAGGGGCAGACTTTCGGTCTGCACCAATATCGAACGGGACGCCCTCGCTGGGTATCGTTCTGCCACCGACGGACTCAAAAAAAGTGCCAGCAGAAGTGGCAGCAACAATTTGACTGTTTAAAAAAACCGCGTAAACTTTGACTAAAGTAAACATCGAATTCATGTTTTTGGACTGATTTTTTAGTCGTGTTTCTATCGAACAAGAATAGCATCGTGTTCGTACGGTTTTTCGAGTGAGCGAACGAAGTAAATATTGCAGCGGTTTTGATGCCCTGCCGATGACTCGACGGGAGATGCTCCAGAAGTCGAGTACCGGTTTTGGTGCGTTGGCTCTTGCCGGTTTGCTTGGTGAGGAAGCCAGGTCTGTATCGCCGGAAAACCCGCTCGCCCAACGCGCCCCTCACTTCCCAGCAAAAGCCAAGCGGATCATCTTTCTATTCATGCATGGCGGTGTTTCACAGGTCGATACGTTTGACTACCGCCCAGCTCTCCAGCGCGATACTGGCAAACCTTATCCCGGCAAAAAACCGCGCATTGTTTCCAGCGCCACAGGCAACCTTGTGGCATCACCTTACAGTTTCAAGCAGTACGGCCAATGCGGCCAATGGGCTTCTGATATCTTCCCGCATATTGCCTCAATGTCGGATGAGCTTTGTTTCATCAAGTCGATGTACGGCTCGAATTCTCGTCACGGCTCAGCTCTGCTTGAACTTCACACTGGATCGGATACTTTTATCCGCCCGTCAATGGGTTCGTGGCTCAACTATGGTTTGGGATTTGAAAACCAAAACCTCCCTGGCTACATCACATTCAAACCCACCGGTACACACGGTGGAATGAACGCATGGTCATCCGCTTTTCTACCTTCACACTTTCACGGAACACAGATCGGAACCAAAGCCACGCCGATTGATAAGGCCAAAATTCCGTTCATCGACAAGCACGGCAAACCGATAGCCCAACAACGTCGTGAACTCGATCTGCTGGCACAAATTAATCATGAGCATCTAAGTGAGCGTGGGCACGACGATAAACTGGAGGCCCGGATTAATTCATTTGAACTGGCCTACCGCATGCAGGCGGCAGCGCCGGAGATTCAGAACATCGACAACGAGTCCGAGAGCACAAAAAAACTTTATGGTTTAGACGATCCGAAAACGCGCGACTTTGGACGCCAATGCCTCATGGCCCGCCGCTACTCCGAGGCAGGTGTGCGCTTCGTCCAATGTAGCCAGGGTTACTGGGATGCTCACGGTGGCTTAAAGAAAAACCACCGCGAGGTCGCAGGTAAGGTTGACAAACCGATCGCGGGTTTAATCTCCGACATGAAATCGCGTGGGCTGCTTGATGACACATTGATCCTTTGGGGAACAGAGTTTGGCCGAACACCCGTTGGCCAAGGTTCGGATGGTCGCGACCACAATCCCCATGCGATGACTTTTTTTCTAGCGGGCGCTGGCCTCAAACCGGGCATCACCTACGGAAATACAGACGACCACGGCTATTACGCCACGGAAAACAGGGTGCACTTTCACGACTTGCAGGCGACGATTCTTCACCTGTTCGGCCTTGACCACAAACGCCTCACCTACCGTTATGCCGGGCGCGACTTCCGCCTGACCGATGTTCACGGAGAAGTTGTTCGCAACATCCTCGCCT
>JASLKI010000364.1 GCA_030747575.1 Verrucomicrobiota bacterium
AGATGCCTCAAAAACCATTCGTTCCCGACCAACCCACGGTGAGTCGGAAATTCTGGATCACGCTGTTGCTGACTTGCGGCGTGTCCGTTTTGCTCGAACTGGCCGTGGATCGGCACACGCATTTTGAGGATGCCGACCCGATATTCGCCTTCGCGACGAACGTATTCGGCTTTTACGTTGCGCTTGGCTTCCTCGCCTGCATCAGCTCCATCCTCTTGGCCAAGGGCTTGGGCCTGTGCCTAAAGGCGAAGGAGGATTATTACGATGACACTCCTTAGCAATATTCCACCGGGACTCATCCTGATCCTTGGTGCGATCGTCTTGCTATTGCTCCCAGCAACGGCACGCAAGGCCGGTGCCATAGGCTTGGGCGCACTGGGGTTCTTCGCCATCTCCCAACTCGAAAACGGCTCGCAGCTCTTTCCCACGTTGCTCGGCTTCAAGCTCACCCTGCTCAGGGTGGACGCCACCAGTAAGGCGTTTGGTTATATTTTCACATTGTGTGCGGTCGCCGCGTTCATTTTTTCCTGGCACGAAAAGAGCCGTGCAGAGAACACCGCGGCCTTGGTTTACATTGGCAGCGCGCTGGGCGTGGTGTTCGCCGGTGACATGATCACATGGTACGTCTGCTGGGAACTGATGGCCATCGCGTCCACATTCCTTGTCCTCGCCCGTAAAACGGAGAAATCGCTCAAGGCCGCCCAGCGCTACATCCTTGTCCACCTGGCCGGCGGCTTGATTTTGCTCACTGGTATTTTGCTCCATGTTCACGAAACCCGCTCGATCGCGTTTGACGCGTTCTCAAAAGACGCAATCGGAAGCTGGTTTATTCTGGTTGGCATTTTGATCAACGCGGCGGCGGTGCCGTTCTCCAGTTGGCTGCCGGATGCCTATCCGGAATCGACCGTCATGGGCGGGGTCATCCTCAGCGCGTACACGACCAAGACCGCCGTTTACACGCTGATCCGTGGTTTCCCCGGCTGGGAGATTCTTGTCGCGGTCGGCTGCGTGATGGCCATTTACGGCATTATTTATGCCCTGCTCGAAAATGACATGCGCCGCATCCTCGCCTACAGCATCATCAACCAAGTCGGCTTCATGGTCTGCGGCGTGGGCATCGGCACCAAACTCGCCATCGCCGGCGTCGTCGCGCACGCCTTTTGCCACATTATTTATAAGGCGCTGCTATGGATGTCCGCCGGAGCCGTGCTCTTCCGCACCGGCAAAAGCAAATGCACCGAACTGGGGGGGCTCTACAAGACGATGCCCCTTACGATGATCCTCGGAACGATCGGCGCGCTGGCGATTTCCGGCGTGCCGTTGACCAGCGGTTTCATCAGCAAAACACTCATCGTCGCCGCCGCCGAAAACCAAAACTACATTTGGGCCTGGCTGGTTTTGGAGATCGCCTCGGCCGGCGTCTTCCTGCACGCCGGCATCAAGTTCCCGTACTTCGTGTTTTTCAACGTCGACCGCGGACTTCGCCCGAAGGAAGCCCCCAAGCCGATGCTTATCGGCATGGGCTTGCTAGCGTTCCTCTGCATCCTACTCGGATGCCACCCTGAACCGCTGTACAACATTTTGCCGAACAACGCCGCCGTCAAGCACACGACCTTCTCGGCAATCTACATAGACCACTTCCCGAACGTGGTGACGATGTTCCAGCTTTTGGCGTTCTCCGCCCTGGCCTTTTTTGTCTTCCTGCCGTGGCTGAAGCGCACTCCGACCATTTCCATCGACTTCGACTGGTTTTACCGTAAAGGAGCCAAGCTCTTTTACGCGGCAATGGATCGGTCGCTCAACAGCCTGAACAAAGCCGCTGACAAGTACGTGATCAAAACCTTCCTCCCAGCGCTGACGCGTTTCGCGCTCGTCGCCCCGGCGACCCTCACCGCGATGGCGCTCAAGCCGGTTTGGAGGGCGATGGACCCCGACGAGGCCCGCTTGACCAAGCGCCGAGACGAACTCGTGGCCAAGTTCACGACCGGCACCTTCCCCATCGCCTACTCCGCCGCCTGCGTCCTGATCATCCTCTCGCTGCTCGTGCTAATCGATCGTACCGCCGATTGACGCTTCCACTTGCCCGAACGACCTGAACAAGCACGACAAGCTTCTTCTATATAGATATTTTTGCCAAAATAAAGCATTTGACTTCACTTAATGAAT
>JASLKI010000365.1 GCA_030747575.1 Verrucomicrobiota bacterium
GTCAACCGAACCCTCGTTGGTTACCGATTGGAAGCCGACTTGGCCCCCGGAACTCAACTCACCGACGATTCCGGCAAGACGGTTGGCACGCTGACCAGTGTGATCGAGTCACCGCGGTTTGGCCCGATCGCCCTTGGCTTGGTCAAGCGCGGCAGTGAAACCCCCGGCCAAGTCTTGACCGCACGGGAGCCTATCCAAGGCCAGGTCACCGTAGCCGAAATCCCTTTTCGCTGACCCGCAGCGCTTGGCTTATTCGCTGGGGGGATGGAGTTGTTTCTCGGAATGGGCGATGATGGCGCAGACGGCGGCGTCGCCCGTGACGTTGGTCGTGGTGCGCAGCATGTCGAGGATGCGATCCACGCCGAGGATGAGGGCGATGCCTGCGCTGGGCACGTTTATTGCCTCGAGAATAATCACCAGCATGATAATGCCCGCGCCGGGGACAGCGGCAGTGCCGATCGAAGCCAGCACGGCGGTGAGTATAATGGTGATTTGTGCCCCCAGATCCAGCGATATGTTGTGGGCTTGGGCTATGAACACTGCGGCGACGGCTTGGTAAAGGGCGGTACCGTCCATGTTGATGGTCGCGCCAAGCGGGAGGACGAACGAGGTCGTTTCCTTTGAGGTGCCGAGTTTCTCTTTGCACTGGCGCATGGTGACCGGCAGCGTGGCACCGCTGGAACTGGTGGAGAAGGCGAGCAGTTGCGCCGGCGCGATCGCCTTGAAGAATTGCGGAATCTTCAACGGCGTCCAAAGTTTCAGCAGCCCAAGGTAAACAATGGTGGTGTGAAGCAGCAGGCCGATGATGACCGCGATGCAATAGGAGCCGAGCGCCCCGAGTACCGCCCCGATTTGCCCAAGGTCGGCTTGGCCGTCCTCGCCGATTGCGAGGCTGGTGATGGTTTTTGTAATGAGCGCGAAGACGCCGATGGGTGCCATGAGCATGATTATATTCACCAGCTTGATAACGACCGCCTGCATGCCTTCGAATAGCGAAAGGACCGGCTTGCGGTGTTCCTGGTTGACCTGCACCAGCGCGATGCCAATAAGCAGTGACACGAAGACGAGTTGGAGCATGTTACTGTTGCTTGATGCCGAGCCGAAAAAGTTATCTGGCACCATGTCTATGAGTGGCTGCAACGGTCCACGTTCGTCAACTTTCTTGGCTTCTTTTTCTTTATCTTCTACCTTGGATTCGTAGTCGGCTTTAAGTTCCTTCCGGATTTCTGGTGGGAGATTCTTTCCAGGTTTTAGGGTGTTGACAACCAGTAGGCCGATGGTCACGGCGACGGCGGTTGTGGCAATGTAGAGGCTGATGGTTTTGCCCCCCATCCGGGAAAGTTTCTTGAAGTCGGAGAGCGACGCCACGCCGGCGACGAGGGAGGTGAGGATCAGCGGCACGGCGATGAGCTTAAGAAGGTTCATGAAGATGTCGCCGAACGGGACAACCCAGTTCGTTGCGAACCCGGTCCATTGGAATTGCGCGGCGGCAATGCCGTAGATCAGTCCGAGGATCATCCCAAGGATGATCTGCCAGTGGAGTTTCCTATACCATTTCATGCCTGAAGGCAGAAAGGGTAGGGGGGAAGCTGGGGTGAGTGAAGAACTTTAGTTACCTGGCGCGGGCGGGATGTCTTTTTTCGCAAGTTGTTTCTCCAATTCACGAACACGCTTGAGCAGTTCGGGGAGTTGGCGTGCCGCTACGATTTGGCGCTTCGCTTGAATATCAGGGATCGCCGGAATACCCATATACTGCCTGCCGCCATCGAGACTGCTCATCACTGCAGACTTGGAGGCAATGATTGCTTTTGGACCGATTTTTATATGTCCAACCACTCCTACTTGTCCAGCAAGGATTGAAAATTCTCCCATCTGTGTACTGCCACCGATGCCGGTTTGGGCGATGATCAGGCAGTGTTTTCCGATGACGACGTTGTGAGCAATCTGCACAAGATTGTCGATCTTGGTGCCTTCGCCGATCTCGGTGTCACCAAGCGAGCCACGATCGATGGTGACATTGGCTCCGATCTCGACGTCCTGGTCGATCACCACGCCGCCGACTTGCGGGATTTTGCGGTGATGATCCTGGTCGAAAACGTAGCCGTAGCCATCGGAGCCGATGACGGTGCCGGCGTGAATACGGACACGGTCGCCGATCCGGCACTGCGAGTAAATTGTGACGTTGGCAAACAGGCGCACCGCTTGGGCAAGCACCGAGTGGTCGCCGACGGTGCAGTTGGCCTCGAGCACCGTTTGCTCGCCGATGGCGGCACTTTCGCCGATGACGCAGTTCGGGCCGATGTGCGCCGTGTCGGCGACTTGGGCTGAGTCGGCGATGACGGCGCTTGGGTGGATGCCAGGGGTAAATTCTTTGTCCGGTAAGAGCAGCGGCAGCACTCGGGCGAAGGCGATG
This sequence comes from Verrucomicrobiota bacterium, assembly GCA_030747575.1. Lineage (GTDB taxonomy): Bacteria > Verrucomicrobiota > Verrucomicrobiia > Limisphaerales > UBA1096 > UBA1096. Next base: position 2,414 of record JASLKI010000365.1, read on the forward strand.
CGGGCATTCTTCACGCGAATGACTGTCTTGGTCTCGGAGGCGAATTCCTCGGGGGCAAGGATGGCGCTCGCTGGGCTTTCCTCGGCCAGGCGGAAGTATTTTTCGTTCTCGGCGAAGGTGAGGTCGCCCGGCTTGGCTGTGTCGGCCTGGGCGAAGCCGGCAAGCTCGATGTCGCCGTCGCCAATGACTTCTCCCTCGACTTGTTGGGCGATCTCGTTAGCGGTGAATTTCATGTGGCGTCAGATGTTGCGCTCTTCGATAATGGCGTTGACTTGTCGCACGGGAGCCACTATAAATCCGGTACGCCCTGAGGCAAACATCTTTCAGTAAATCAATTCGTTTAACCCAAAATTATGAGTAGAAAAATTCGTTACGGAATGGTCGGCGGCGGTCGCGGCGCATTCATCGGCGGGGTGCACCGCATCGCCGCAAACATGGATGGCCAGATCGAGTTGGTGTGCGGCGCGTTTTCGTCCAGCCCCAGCAAATCCAAGGCCAGCGGCAAGGACTTCTTCCTTCCGGCCCGGCGCTGCTACGGCACGTTTGAGGAGATGATCGCCAGGGAGGCCGCACTACCGGCGGAGGAGCGTATGGATTTCGTGTCCATCGTCACGCCTAACCACATGCATTTTCCGCCTGCCAAGATGGCGCTGGAAAATGGCTTCCACGTGTTGAGCGACAAGCCGGCGACGTTCAACCTCAAGGAAGCCAAGGCCATCGAGAAGTTGGTAAAAAAATCCCGCTGCCTTTACGGCCTCACGCACAACTACACCGGTTACCCACTCGTGAAGGAGGCGCGCGACATGGTTGCCTCCGGTAAACTGGGTAAAATCCGCAAGGTTGTCGTCGAGTACCCACAGGGCTGGCTCGCCACACGGCTGGAAACGACCGGCCAGAAACAGGCCGGCTGGCGTACTGACCCCAAGCGGAGCGGTGCCGCCGGCTGCATCGGCGACATCGGCACGCACGCTGAGAACCTGGCCGAGTACATCACTGGCCTGAAAATAAAGGAACTCGCCGCTGATCTGACGGCTTTCGTCAGCGGCCGCAAACTCGATGACGACGGCAACGTTCTGCTGCGATTCACCGGGGGCGCCAAGGGCGTGCTGCACAGTTCACAGATTTCCGTGGGCGAGGAAAACAACCTCAACATTCGGGTGTATGGTGAGCGCGGTGGACTCGAGTGGCACCAGAACGAGCCGAACACCAAGCTTCTCAAGTGGCCAGACCAGCCGATGCAGGTTTACCGCACCGCCAACGGCTACCTCGGCGCTGCCGCTGCCAACGCCGCCCGCACCCCGCCGTCGCATCCCGAGGGCTACCTCGAGGCGTTTGCGAATATTTACGTCAACTTCGCCAACCACATCCGCGCCAAGCTCGATCGTCGCAAGCTGGCCAAGGACGACCCCGCGCTGGACTACCCGAAAATCAAGGACGGCATCCGGGGCATGGCCTTCATCGAGGCTGTCGTGAAGTCGTCTAAAAACAACGCCCGCTGGACCAAGCTGGGTTGATTTCGGTGGTGCTTGCCGCCGCTTGGCCAAGCGCTTGTTTGACATGGCAACCATTGGAGTAGGAATCATCGGCTGCGGCGGCATTGCGTTGCAGAATCATCTTCCGGGACTGGAACTCTGTCCGAACACAAGGCTGGTGGGGTTGTGCGACAATAGCGCCGAAGTACTCGAACGCGCCGTTCAGCAAACTGGCGTCCCGGTGCACACGCAGGATTACAACGAACTCGTTCAACGCGACGATATTCACGCCGTCATCATCGCCACGCCGAACCTCACCCACGCGCGGATGGCGATTGCCGCCGCCAAAAACGGCAAGCACGTCCTCTGCGAAAAACCGCTTGGGATGAACCGGCAGGAGACGCTCGACATGTTCCGTTGCGCCAGCGAGAACAACGTCCGCCACATGACCGCGTTCACCTATCGCTTTGTGCCGGCGATGCGCTACATGAAACATCTCGTCGAGAACGGCGATATCGGTCAGCCGTATCACATCCGCACCTGCCGTCTTCAGGACTGGGGCGACCGCAGCATCGGCTGGCGGCAGCTTAGCCACATGGCCGGCTCGGGCGAACTGGGCGACATGCTTTCGCACAGGCTCGACTATGCGCATTTTCTCATTGGCGACATGAAACGCCTCACCGCCGATACACGCCGATTCATCGACGATAGGCAGGGGCTCGAGTCCGATCTCGAGGACTGGGTCACCGTGATCGCTGAGTTTGAAAACCAGGCAACCGGTGTGCTTGAGAGCAGCAAGTTGGCCACGGGTCGTGGTGAGGGTGCTCGAAGCCAGGATTATTGCGAGATCAACGGCAGCGAGGCAACGATGGTGTTCCAACTCGCAAACCCCAACCAATTTCAAATCGCGCGCAGAGGCCAGGCCGGCCTGGAGACAGTCGATATTCCCCGTGAGTTCCTCACTTGGCCGGGCAGCAGCCGAGATCCTTCGCAGGGCGATCCCGGCATCGCCTTTCGATGGGATCAGGATTTCGAGTTCATCGACGCCATTCAAAACCAGCGAGAGTGCAATCCGTCCTTCCTTCAGGGCGCACGTGTTCAATCCGTGATGGACCTTGCGCTCAAGGCGGCTGCCGAGAAAACCTGGTTCGACGTGGAGTACCCCGAGGGCTAGGTCATGCGACATCGGTTGGCCAAGCTGATTTGTCTATTTGCGCTCGGCTTAACGGCGTTTGGCCAAACGCGAGCCGCGGATCGTAGCTTGGCCAAGCCAAATATAGTCATCCTGTTGGCGGATGACCTGGGTTATGGGGAACTGGGCTGCCAGGGGAACACGGAGATTCCCACGCCGCACATTGACTCGATTGCGGCAAATGGCGTGCGATTCACCAACGGCTACGTCACGGCACCGTTTTGCAGTGCCTCAAGGGCGGGCTTAATAACTGGACGATATCAAACCCGCTTCGGCTATGAGTTTAATCCCATTGGCCATCGTAACGAGCTTCCCGGCGTCGGGTTGCCGCAGAGCGAGGAAACACTGGCAGAGCGAATGCGGCAGGCTGGATATGTCAGCGGCTTGATTGGGAAATGGCACCTGGGCGGGCACGCCGAGTTTCATCCATACCGGCATGGCTTCGATGAGTTTTTCGGTTTCACCCATGAGGGGCACTACTTCGTGCCTCCACCGTGGAATGGCGTGACAACCTGGCTGCGTCGCAACGTGTTGCCAGGGGGCGGCAGGGGGCGATTTACGAGTGCCGACGGCAGAGTCATCTACTCCACCCACATGAATGGGACTGAGCCGGCTTATGACGCCAACAACCCGATTGTTCGTGGCGGCCAGCCGGTGGTGGAGGAAGCCTACCTAACCGATGCATTCACCCGGGAGGCGGTGGACTTTATCGGTCGCAATAAGGACAAGCCGTTTTTTCTGATGCTCGCCTACAACGCCGTGCACAGCCCGATGCAGGGTGCCGATGCCTACATGGAAAAGTTTGCGCACATCCAGGACATTCACCGGCGCATCTTCGCTGCAATGTTGTCCAACATGGACAACGGCGTAGGTGCCATTCTGGCCAAGTTGCGCAGGGAGCAACTCGAGGAAAACACACTCATCTTTTTCCTCAGCGACAATGGCGGCCCAACCAGGGAACTCACCTCCAGTAACAAACCGTTGCGTGACGGCAAGGGGAGTGTTTACGAGGGAGGCTTGCGGGTGCCGTTCATGGCACAGTGGCCGGGCCGCTTGGCCAAGGGCAAGGTTTACGAACAACCTGTCATCTCATTGGACATCTTTGCCACAGCATCCGTTGTCGCTGGAGGGGACTCGATCGACAAGCCCCAACGTAAACTCGATGGTGTCAACCTCATCCCTTTTTTGACACGCAAAACCAAAGCAGCACCGCATGGAAAATTGTTCTGGCGCCAGGACCGCCGGGCGGCTCTGCGAATGGGCAACTGGAAGCTGTTGAGAAACCCGCGCCGTGGCCAATCCGATGAATGGCAACTTTACAACCTGGCCAACGACATCGCTGAACAAAACAACTTGGCTACAGAAAATAAGGGCAAGAGTGAAGAACTCCTTTCCGCTTGGCGGGAATTGAATGCCGAGATGGTTGAGCCACTTTGGCAGCGCAAATAGAACTCGTTTGGTTTGGCACAATTTTAAATGTTTTCGGAATGAGCTTGAACAGTTAGCGGTTAAGTGGCAGGTTGGCCTGCCCTTCGGAACGCGGGGTGGAGCAGCCCGGTAGCTCGTCAGGCTCATAACCTGAAGGTCGTCAGTTCAAATCTGGCCCCCGCAACCAATTTTTAACCCTCGATTTCTATAATGTTCTCGCGGGTTTTTTGGTGCCGACCCTCTTCTCTAACTTCCCCCTCAATCGGCCCAAAACTGCGCCAGTGCTATTTTGTGCGTAACAATGCGCTTGACGGGTTTTTCTAAAGAAAACGCTTGAAAAACGATCACAATTGATCGATAAGTCCGGCATGGCGGATTCTAGCGATTTAGCTAAAAATAATACGAGATGGTTCCCTGATTGGGTATCATTCTTGTTACTTGCCACTTGGCCCATTCCCCTGATTATTATTTTAATAATCTGGAGTTGAT
>JASLKI010000366.1 GCA_030747575.1 Verrucomicrobiota bacterium
GACTGGTCATCAATGCCGACGGAGAAATTGCCAAATCCGTCAAAGCCCTTCGAGCTGATCCCTCGAAAATCCCGAATCCGGGGCAGCGCGGTGGCAATGAGCCGATCCAAAAACTCGTACATCGTCTGCCGGCGAAGCGTCACGCGACACCCGGTAGTCATGCCCTGGCGCAACTTGAAGTTCGCAACGCTGACCTTGGCCTTGTTCAACGTGGGCTTCCGGCCGGTGATGGTGGTCATGTCTTTCAGCGCGTCGCCGAGAACCTCTTTGCCCAGTTCCGGGCTGACGCCCATGTGCACCACGATCTTGTCGATCTTGGGCACCTGGTGAATGTTCCCGTACTTGTCCAGGCCCCGGAGCTTGGTACGGATCTCTTCCTGATATTTTTCCTGTAATCTGGGGATCATTCTTCAGTTTCAGCCTTGTCGTCAGCCTCTTCGGTTGCAGCGTCCTCCTCGACCGGGTGTTTTTTCCGATAGCGATCCTCGCGCATCACGTTGGACCAGTGGATGGTTCCCTCGCGCTCGGCGATTTCACCCTGCGGTTGGTCCTGATTTTTGCGGATGTGCTTCTTGACCATGTTCAGTCCCTCGACGATCACACGCTCGCTCGAAGTCAGGACACTGATCACCTTGCCACTCTCCCCCTTGTCCTCTCCGGACAGGATGTAAACTGTGTCTCCCTTTTTAATGTGCCGCTCTTTGCCCATTTAAATTACCTCCGGCGCCAACGAGACGATTTTCATGAATTTCTTTACCCTCAACTCACGGGCCACCGGCCCAAAAATACGTGTGCCACGCGGGTTGCCATCCTCGTCAATGATCACGATGGCGTTGGAGTCAAACTTCAGCACGGAGCCGTCGGGGCGGCGGATGGGCGACTTGGTTCGAACCACCACGGCATTGACCACCTCGCCTTTTTTCACGTTGCCATCCGGGGTTGCCTCACGGACGTGGGCCTTGATCACGTCGCCCACGGAGGCGGTGTCCTTGCGAATGCCCAGCACTCCGATTGCCCAAGCCTTTTTGGCCCCGGAGTTGTCGGCTACATTTAATCTGGATCTTAGCTGTAACATTTCCGCCTTGTCTTTGCTGCTGCCCTAAGCAGCTGCTTCCGCCTCCTTGGATGCCATGGCCAGCTCGCCGCTCTTCACGATTCTGACGAGCCTCCAGCGCTTGGTCTTGGAGATCGGCCGGGTTTCCATAATCTCAACAAGATCGCCCACTTGGGCCTCGTTTTTCTCATCGTGCGTATGAAACTTGCTGAACTTGGTGATGATTTTTTTGTAGAGCGGATGCGCGATCCGCCGGGAAATTTTCACAACGACCGTCTTGTCCATGCTGGAGGAGACGACCACGCCCTCCCTAACTTTCCGGTGGCTGTTGCGTGCTGAAGTTGTTGTTTCTGTCTCGGTCATTGCCTTCTTAATTTGTTGCCGCTTCCCTCTTGACCAGTCCCACGGCCTTTTCCCTGCCCTTGGCCTGAATTAGTTCCGCCATTTCCCTGTTGGTCAGGCGGGCTTTATTCTTGTTGAACACGGCTCCTCCAACCTTCAGCACATCCTTGCGGCTCAAGCCGCGCTTGGCCAAGCCGAGCAGTGCTGCGGCCACGCCGTCCACTGTAAAATCCTTCACTCCTTTCAGCGCCGTTGCCAAGTTCTCCAGCGCCTCCTTCCGGCCAATCTGCGTGACTCGCGTTTCGATGCGGGCGATGTCACGCCGCAACTCACGCAGGCGAATCGGTTTCTCCAGTTGGCTGGTGGCTTTCGTAATCTTTAGGTTGAACAATTCCCTACGGAGGTCACGGCCCTGGGCCGTCAACTCAACTTTTGTCTTATCACTGATCTCCGAAATTTTCATCCTGCTACTTTCACTTTAATCACGCTCGGCAAACCGGCAGCGAACCGGCATCTTGGCCGCCGCTGAACTCAACGCCTCACGTGCCACGCTTTCCGGCACGCCTTCCACTTCAAACAACATTGTGGCCGGCCGAACCACGGCCACCCAGTGATCCACGTTGGCCTTGCCCTTGCCCATCCGCACTTCCAACGGTTTTTTGGTCACAGACTTCTGCGGGAATACCCGAATCCACATGCTCCCTTTGCGCTTCATGCCACGGGAGATCGCCACACGGGCGGCTTCAATCTGGGTGCCGGTGATCCAGGCGCGCTCCAGTGACTGAAGGCCGTAAGAGCCGAACGACACCTTGTTCCCCCGCTGCGCAACGCCTTTCCGGCTGCCGCGGTGCATTTTGCGATATTTAACTTTGTTGGGTAGTAAAGCCATTCCGATATATGTTTAACCGTTGCCTCGCGGGCCCATCGGCCGCCTTGGCCGGGTGTCGCGCCTTGGCCCCCGCTTGACGCGATCGGCCTCTTCCTCGGCGGGATCCTTGCGGCAAATCCAGCATTTCACGCCAATGACCCCGTACTGGGTTGCGGCCTCGGCAAATCCGTAGTCGATGTTGGCCCGCAACGTGTGCAGCGGCACCGCACCCTCCCGCGTATTCTCACAACGGGCGATGTCGGCCCCGTTCAGGCGGCCGGCCACGCGCAAGCGAATGCCAAGCGCACCCATGTCCATCGTCACCTGCACGGTCCGCTTCATCGCGCGCCGAAACGCCACGCGGCGCTCAAGCTGCATGCAGATGTTCTCGGCGACGAGTTGGGCGTCCAGTTCCGGGTTCTTGACCTCGGTGATCTCAACATAGACTTCCTTGCCGGTCATCTTGCTGAGTTCCTCCTTGATCCCGTCGATCTCGGCACCCTTGCGCCCAATGACCACACCCGGGCGGGCGGAGTGGATGGTGATCCGACACCGACTGGCGGCGCGCTCGATCTGAATGCGCGGCACGGCGGCGGCCTGCAGTTTACTCTTCAGCAACTGGCGAATCTTGTGATCCTCCACAAGCAGCGCGCCGAAATCCTTCTTGTCGGCATACCACTTGGAGCGCCAATCCTTGTTGACGATCAGGCGGAGTCCAATTGGGTTGGTTTTTTGTCCCATACAGGTTCGTTAAATTTGATCCGTGAGCACGATCCGAATGTGGCAACTCCGCTTAAGGATCGGGCTAGCCGAGCCGCGAGCCCTCGGGCGCCAGCGTTTCATCGTAGGCGCATCTCCCACGGTTGCCTCTTTTACATAGAGCATCGTCTGGTCGAGCTTATGGGTGGAGTCCAGAAAACTCTGGTAGGCGTCGATCTTGGTCTGGCTGCTCCGGCGCGTCTTCTTGTTGTTCGTGTTGCTGACTTTTTGCTCTAGTTCAGAGATACGCTCGGACAAATCCTCCGCGTTCCACTCGTCGGCAATATTCCCCGCGTTGGCCATGGCCGACTTGAGGGTCTTGGCAACCAAGCGCGCGGACTTTCGGGGAACAGCCCCTAGAAGGGCCCGGGCCTCCATGGCGTGCATGCCCTGGATCTGCCGGGCCATCTCCCGCACTTTCTGCGGGGACATCCGAACTCCTTTTGTGACTGCCAAAACTTCCATTTATCCGCCTGCTTACTTGTTATTGCTTTGAACCGTGGCCCTTGAATGTGCGTGTGTGCGAAAACTCACCCAGTTTGTGCCCCACCATGTTCTCGGTCACAAACACGGTCAAAAAGGCCTTGCCGTTGTGCACCATGAATGTGTGCCCGACAAATTCCGGCGCGATTGTCGACCGACGCGACCATGTCTTGATCGGCTTTTTCTTCCCGTCGGCATTCAGCTTCTCGATCTTGTCGAGCAGGTGCTGCTCCACAAACGGTCCTTTTTTGATCGAACGTCCCATATCTGTTTATTTCTGCTTCATCGGCCGGCCGTCACGCCGAACCAATATCCAGCGGTTGGATGGTTTATACTTGGGCCGCGTCTTGAATCCCTTGGCCAGGACTCCCCATGGCGACACCGGGTGCCCACCTCCCGAGGTGCGGCCTTCGCCACCTCCCATTGGGTGATCCACCGGGTTCTTGGCCACGGCACGCGTGATCGGCCGCTTGCCCTTGTTCCGCGTCCGGCCCGCCTTGCCAATGACGATCTTTTCGTGATCGGCGTTGCCCACCGAACCCATCGTGGCAAAACACTTTTCGTTTAACTTACGAATTTCCCCCGATGGCAGCTTCACCTGCGCATAACCGTCAGCCAACGCCATTAGTGACGCGGACGTCCCGGCGGAACGAACCATTTGGCCACCCCGTCCCGGACTCATCTCCAGATTGTGAATCTCCGAACCGGAGGGAATCTTGCTCAAGGGCAAAAAGTTTCCGTTTTCAACCGGAGCCTCCGTGCCGCTCATCACCTTGGAACCCACCTCGAGGCCGTCCACGGCGATCATGTAGCGCTTTTCCCCGTCCTCATACTGGAGGAGGGCCAAGCGGGCCGAGCGGCAGGGATCATACTCAATGGCGATCACCTCGGCTGCCATGCCATACTTGTTGCGCTTGAAGTCGACGTTGCGGATCTTCTGCTTGTGCCCGCCACCAATGCCCCGAGCAGTGATACGGCCATAGCTGTTCCGTCCGCCGGTCTTCTTCTTAGTCTTGACCAGACGCTTCTCAGGCTTCGTTTTCGTAATCTCCGAAAACGACGAAACTTTCATGTAACGCCTTGACGGCGTTACAGGGTTGAAACTCTTGACTGGCATACAATCTAGGTGCCTCGACTGAGGCTGTGACGCACCCCTCCATAACTCCCCTGCTTTGGGAAAGCGGGTTTTCGGCGGGTTGCCAAATTTTCTAACCGACCCTTCATCCCGCAGGAAAAGGGCCGGACAACGTAACAATTTTTTTCCTGTGTGCAACCTCTTTCTGAAGTTTTTTAAAAAAAAGTTTCGGGTCGTAAATCCTTGAAAAATGGGGCTCAAAGAGCACTTGAGCAAGCGGCTGGCCCTCCGGTCTCCCAAAAAGTTTCCAAAACTTCTGCCAGCACCCGTTTAGCCAAACGATGAAAAAGACCTATCTTATTGTATGACAAAGGCTAAGGTGTAGTACGCTCTAACGCCGGGGATTGGAGAGCCCGAGCACCTTTCGAATTTGGCGAAATCATCCTTCGTCCCGATGAACAACACGGTTGCCAAGGCTGCTTGTCAAGGTACCAAACTCCCCTTTTGTTGGCGCAGTAATGCTCCATCGAAGAAGACTCAAACGATGTCCTCCGCATGGCCCGGCACACGTCCGGCGACCTTGGCCTTACCCGTTTCGGCTCGAATTCACCCGATAAAAATGCTGAAGGAAAAGCTTGCAAAGCCGGGGGAGGCTATGGTTTTGCTCGCCGAAGTCAGCCCACCGGTTGCCAGGGAGGATCCCCGACGGCTGATATCATTTGGATGAAACTTGATGGATTAATCGCCGCCGCGCACACGCCGATGCACGATGACTTTTCGGTAAACTATGAACGGGTGCAGGCGCAGGCGGAATACTTGGCCAAGCTGGGGGTGCGCGGCGTCTTCGTCGGCGGCACGACAGGCGAGTGCCAATCGCTGACGACCAGCGAGCGGCAAAAATTGTTCGAGGCCTGGGGCAGCGCGGCGCGGAACAACGGGCAATATTTCATTGCGCATGTGGGACACAATAGCCTGCCGGACGCACAGACACTGGTACGCGCGGCGAGCGGTTCGGGAGCCGACGTGATCTCAGCGATGGCTCCGACCTTTTTTAAGCCGGCCAACGCCGAGGCGCTTTGCGATTGGTTTGTCGAGGTGACTCGACCGGCCCCGGAGATGCCGTTTTACTTTTACGACATCCCGATGATGACCGGTGTCACCCTCGACACACGTGAGTTTATCGACTTGGCCAAGGAACGGTTGCCCAGGTTCGCGGGCGTCAAGTTCTCCAACTTCGACGATGACATGCTGCAGGCATGCGTGCGTAACAAAGGTGGATCTGTCTGCGTCCTTTACGGCATTGACCAGCGATTGCTGCACGGGTTGAGCGTGGGCTGCCACGGCGCGGTGGGCAGCACTTATAACTTTTCCGCACCACTATACCGAAGGATTCAGGCCGCGTTCGATCAGGGTGACCTTGATGTGGCCAAGGCTCTTCAGGCGAAATCCGCCGAGATGATCAAACTGTTCATGGAGTGCGACTACCTGCCAACGGCCAAGGCGGTGATGGCGTTGGTCGGCATGGACTGCGGCCCGGTGCGCCCACCGCTGCAACGCCTGTCCCCTGCCAGCGTCGACCAGCTTCAGCGCGACCTCGACGCGATGGGTTTCTTCGACTGGGCAGTGAATTGACTTCACGCTTCCCGCTGCTCACGGCTCGCTGCCAACACGCCGACTGCGAAAACCGGACGGCGTCAGCCCGGTGTATTGCAGAAACACGGTGCTAAAATACTGGCTCGAGTTGAAGCCTACCTCGAACGCAATCTCCGTCACTGGCCGTGATGTTTCCGACAGCAACCCCCGGGCGGCCTCCAGCCGGAGCCTCTGCAGATAGTCGTTTGGCGTCATGCCGGTGTTGGCGCGGAACAACTCAAAAAAACGGGAGCGACCGTAGCCGATGTGAGTGACGAGTTTCCCGACGGAGAGAGGTTCGTTCAGGTGAGCGCGCATGTAGTCGATCGCTGCATTCACGATAAACTGCGAGTCCCTTGAGTCCACGGCGCCCAACTGCCTCGCCGCCCCCGAGATCGCCGAGCAAACATCGATCCGCAAGTCCGCCGCCGAAAGTTTATCGTCGTTTTGTTTTTTACCGCTTAACTTTCTGTTAAGTTGAACAATGGTTTGCCGCAAGGCCTGGCCAAGCGGATGCACGGTGAGGCTGTTCACCTTGAAGTGACGCCGCAACCAGCCTAGATCCCGGGTTGTGAACGGCGTGTTGCGCGTGGCTCCCCGTACGTCGAGCGCCAGCACGATGCCGATGAGCGTGGTTGGCATGCGCAAACCCTGCTCACCCCGGTGCATCACACCGGGCGGCACCACCATGAAATGCCCCCCTGCCAACTCGATCGAATCACGATCCTGGAATTCGTAAACCGTCGCCCCATCCATCACAAAAAGCAGCTCAAACTGGTTGTGCGAATGCCAGGGAACCCGCGACGCGGTGTGACTGAAAATCGCGGAGATAGACTTGACCAGCGACAAACCCACCTTCGTCCCGCTCACGCGGTCACGGATGCCGATGTTGTCAGGCCTTGTGTGAGAATACGCCATGTTCAAAATAGTCCAACGGATTATTCTGCAAGACCGATTTAAACACTTAAGGCAGATTGTCTACAACTTTCTTGATCAAGCACTGCTAACAACCCCAAAAAACCTATCGCCATGTACAAAAAACAAACAAACCGAATCAAGCGCGGCCTGTCAGCTCTGGCGCTGTCCGTCGCGACTTTCTGGGGCGTCACGAGCGCCGATGCACAAATTGTCATCGATGGGCACTTCGCCGATTGGGACGGAATTAACGCAGCCACAGTGAACGATGCCAAGGACATGGCCGACTCCAGCGGCGACATCCGCCAGATCCAAGCCCACGTCGAGGGGGGCAATCTCCACCTGTCGATGAGCGTCCACGGCCTCGCGGCCCCGTCGGTGGACGACACCCCCGAGGGCATGAAGAACCGCTACTACTACCATTGGCTGTTCGACACCGACAGCGACACGGCCACCGGCTTCAAGAACGACGCCTACGAGGGCACCCCCACCGGCTTGG
>JASLKI010000367.1 GCA_030747575.1 Verrucomicrobiota bacterium
GCACCGGTTTTCCGGTCGTGGCAACTCGCCATCAACTGCTGTTCCTCCGGATTCGACGAGGACACAAAAACATGATCCCCAAAGACAATCGGTGTTGCCGCGCTTGGCCCAAGCATCGGTGCACTCCAGATCACCCCCTGAGTTTTGCTGAACTTGGCCGGCAAATCTTTCTCCTCGGTAGAGCCGTTGTGGTTTGGCCCACGCCAGTTCCCCCAATCGCCGGCCAGCACCCCGGCCAACGACAGCCCAAGCGCCACGGCCCATAGCATATTTTTCGCGATTTTCATGATAACAGTTTAGCTAAAAAGTCTTCAGGATCGAGCGAATGCTGCCATCCGCTTGGCCGGGTGACCAGCGCAAAATCATCCTTAACCCCACATAGCCAGGCAGTCGACGATTACGGCTTGGTTCCGGTGAGGACGGCACAATGCACCAGAGTATTCACTATCTGCCCATCGGTGATCAGTCCGGCATCGTTCAGCATCGCTCGATACTCCGCTGCGCTGTACGCCCTGCCCTCCGTCACTGAGAACAGCGCTGACGAATAAAGCGCGATCGGCAGCGGCCCGTCCATTGTGTCATTCAGGAACACATCGTGGATCAGCATCCGACCACCACTCGGTAGCTTAGCGGCATACCGAGCCGTCAACTCGCGGCACTCCGGTTCGTCCCAATCATGCAGAATATTCGAAAACAGAACCATCTGCGCAGCCGGTAGATCGTCGATTCGAAACATGTCTCCCTCGATGATCTCCACCCGATCGAGCAGCCCTTTTTCCCGCGCAAACTCCTCGGCTATCCGGACGACCTCCGGCAACTCAACAATCACCGCGCGCAGGGTCGGGTTCGCCTGCAGCAACGAGTAGCTATACAGGCCAGTTCCGCCGCCAACGTCGAGCAGCGTCGTCACCCCACCCATCGGCACGACCTTGGCCAGATATGGCGCAACATTCTTCGCGCGACCGCAGAGCGACAACGTAAAGTGCCGCGCAAGCTCCTCGCTCTCCATTGCCGAACGTTTCCCTTCGCGATAAATAAACGCCACACCGTCGTCGTTATCCGAGCCAAGCGGACGATTGCTCCGAAGCAACTTCACCATATTGACGACTCCCGGTGACGCCGAGGCCAGACCGAGATAGTCCCCCATGAAAAACGCGCCGTCCGGCAACAGGTGGTTTCGCGCCAGATCAGTCAACTCCAGTTTGCCGGCAGCATTCACGCGCAATAGTTCCATCGCCCGGAGCGCGGTGAATAGCACCACACTGGGCCGGCGCTCCAGGCCAAGCGCCAGGCCAAGCGCAGTTTCGGTTTGCGGCTCGTTGGCCAGGCGACCAAAGACATTGAAGTGCGCCGAAGACGCGACCAGTAACTCGGTGCCGTAGCCGCCGCGGAACAACTCAAAGATCGGCGTGGGATCGGTTGGCGGAAACACCGGCTGCGATTGGTGTGCACTCACTTGGCCAAGAGACTAGTCGAGTTTCTCCTTTTCGAAGTCGGACGGTTTCACCCAACCGGCCCGCACCTTCTCACCGCCCATGTAACGCCTGTAGAAATTATCGGTCGACTCGCCGGAGTATGGATAGTTGTCGAACACATCGCCCTTGCCGAACATCCTCGGGTCGCCCTGTTCGCGCAGTTCAGCGAAGAGTTGCTCCTTGAGCGCCGCCTTCAGCTCAGCATGCGGCTTCGACTTGCCTAGGTTCTTCACGCAGTCGGCGTCGCTGTTCAGTTCGAACAATTCCTCCTCCGGCCGTTTGCCGAAATTCAGGTTCCAAAAATGATACATACCCTCGCGGCGCTGTGTGAGGATCATCGACTTAGTCGGGCTGCCATCGCAGTTCAGGTAGCCGGTCTCCGGGTTGCCGCCAGGCCAGCGGTCTGTCTTGAAGTTGTGCAGGTACAACTGGTCGTCTTTCACGATGCCTCGGATCGGGTAGCCCCAATTGTTCGGCCGGCCGATGTCGTGGCGCTCCTTGCCTATCAGCACGTGGTCGCGGCTGGCAGTCACCTGACCGGACTTGGGTGAGCGAAAGATGTCGAACAGACTCCGGCCACTCAACGGCTGCATCATCGGCGCCAGCTTGGCCACGCCGGCCGCCCCGAGAAACGTCGGCGCGATGTCGGCGAAACTCACGTAGTCGGTCACCACCCGGGCGCTGCCGTTGATGCCCTTCGGCCAGCGAATCGCCAGCGGGATGTGGTTCGACGCCTCGTACGCCTGCCCCTTCACGCGCGGGAACGGCATGCCGTGATCGGACGTCGCCACGATCAGCGTGTTGTCGAGTTGGCCGGCCTTCTCCAGCATGTCGAGGATTCTACCGAGGTGATTGTCGAAATGCTCAACCTCGATCGAGTAATCCAGCATGTCGTTGCGGATCACGTCGTTGTCCGGCCAGTACGTGGGCACGCGGTCGATGTCCGAGAGCTTTTTGCCCATGCGCCGGCCGACACCGGCCTCGTAGCCGCGATGCGGCTCGGTGGCCCCGTACCAAAATGCCCAAGGCCTGCCCTCTACCGAGTTCGCCCCGACTAGAAACTCGGCGAAGTTGCCAGCGTAATCGTTGTTCGAAATCGCGCGGGCCGGCGGCTTGGCTTTCTGTTTTTGCCAGGCCTGACCGGTGATCTTTCGCGGCTTGCCGTTGGCGTCGTTGGCGAAGCCCGGCCCCCAGCCCTTGCCGGTGTAGCCGGTCGAGTAGCCGTTGGCCTCGAGCAACTCCATCCAACTGCCGAACTTGACTGGGAAAAACGTCATGTGGTTTCCCGCCTGGCCGAGCTGCCACGAGTTGCGCCCGGTCAGGATGATCGCCCGCGACGGGGCGCACTTGGCGTTGGGCGTGTAGGCGCGGCGAAATAAAATCCCCTCACCGGCCACGCGATCGAATGCCGGCGTGCGCACCCAGTCGCAGCCGTACGCACCGGCGTGGCCGAACGACCAGTCATCGGCAATGGCAAAAAGAATGTTCGGCCGCTCCGCCGCCTGGCCAAGCGATAGCCAGCCACCGAGCAGCAAAACCGAAACAATAACGCGCTTGGCCAAGGAGTGCATCGGCGAGTGATACCTTTGCCCAAGGGCAAAAGCCAACCAATAGTCGGTGCAGCCCCAAGTGGGCGCTCACAACGCTCTGGGAATCTGCCACTGCCAAGCCGGATGTTCATTTTCACCCTCATCCGGCCTGCGGCCACCTTCTCCCCATGAGGGAGAAGGAATCCGTTCGCGTGCCTTGGCGTTAATTCGCGGTTACTCCGCTTGGCCAACGGGAAAGGACTTGTCAGCGGTCAAAACAACCGTACAGTCTCCCGCGCGCCGATGCGCGCTTAACTCAGTGGTAGAGTGCTACCTTCACACGGTAGAAGTCGTTGGTTCAAATCCAACAGTGCGCACCATTTTTCTCATCTCCCATTTTCAGCCAAGATGACGCTGAAAAATTACCCGTGTCTTCTATCTAAATATTCAATAAAATACTGCCAGGGAACATTTATGAAACCAATCGTCCTGTTACTCGCTGGAATCTGTCTGTCCGCCGGTCAATCCGTGCAGTCTCAACCGTACGGGGACTGCCATTTTCATCTGCTGGATTTTCTCCAAAACGGGGAGTTTGACAACCGGGATGGAGCCTTCCCCTGCAACGCCTCTGGCCTGATGAAGGATGGCCGCTATTTCCAACTCCCGTACGGGGAGCGGCACCGGCGGCTGACCGGGTTGATCGATGTCACCGACAAACACAACATCACCGACGTGGTGGTTTGTGGCATGCCATTTGTCAAGAAATGGGCCGAGGACGATTTTTTTCTCCGACCGAAATATTACCTGGACTCGAGTTCGCGGGTGAAGGCAGCCCGGGACACCGACTTGCAGGTCGCCGCCGCGTTCATGGACTACAAACGGCGGTTCGCCGGTGACAAGACTCAACTGGACAAACTGACCCGGCTGCATCCGTTTGTCTGCGGTCTCGACACGACCGACCTGGGAGCCGTTGACCTTGCGATCAAGCGCATCCGGGAATACCCGGGAGTCTGGGAGGGGCTGGGGGAACTCATGTCACGCCACGACGACCTCACCAACCTGACCACCGGGGAGCGCCCCCGGGCGAACCACCCGTCGTTCATCCGGCTGTTCAAGTTTGCCGGACGGGTCAGCCTGCCTGTCAGCATTCACCACAACGTCGCGCCAATCTCCCGGAACGAAAGCGAGCTCAAGCAGCCCCTCTATTTGGACGAGTTTCTGGCCCTGCTGAAAAACACGATTCACGACGCGGCCAATGCGGCCAACCGGCCCAATGTCATCTGGTGTCACGCCGGCATCAGCCGCAGGATTGTGGTCGAGAATTACAGGCAAACCCTCGAGCGAATCCTCGACGAGTATCACGAGTATCTTTACCTGGATTTGTCGTGGGTGGTGCTCGGTGCCTATGTTTACAAAAATTTGAAAGAGTGGGTGGCCCTGATCCAAAAATACCCGGACAACTTTCTCATCGGCTCAGACTCGGTCGGCAAATACAGCAGCATCCCGATGGAGTTGAAGAAATACCAGGCTCTCTTGAGCGCCCTGCCGGCTGAAACCCGATCCAAGGTCGCCTACAAAAACCTC